>CANQBK010000032.1 GCA_947589485.1 uncultured Clostridia bacterium
CCCGCCAAAGGCTCTGCCTTTGGAATCCGCAAGCCTTTGAAAAGGCTTGACCGAAACTTTTAACTATGGGTACATTAGCTTATTGCGCGCGAATGTACCTATCTCTCGCAGTACGAGCGAGCGGAGCGAGCGATAACGCGAATTGAGAGCGCAGGCACCGCACCGCGAATCGCCTGCGCCGGCTCGGCGCCGCGAATTGAGAGCGCAGGCACTGCGCTACGAGCGAACGGAGTGAGCGATAACGCGAATTGAGAGCGCAGGCACTGCGCTACGAGCGAACGGAGTGAGCGATAACGCGAATTGAGAGCGCAGGCACTGCGCTACGAGCGAACGGAGCGAGCGATAACGCGAATTGACAGTGCGGGCACCGCACCGCGAATCGCCTGCGCCGGCTCGGCGCCGCGAATTGAGGGCGCAGGCACCGCGCCGCTGTATTTATTTAAAGAATATGTATGAGTTTATCCAACTCTTTAAGCGCTCTTTCGGAATATGCCGCCGCTCGTTCACGTTTGCCGCGTATCATTGTTTCAAGCGGAGGAAGTATTCCCATATTTGCCCCCATAGGCTGAAAATCGGCGGACGAAGAATCGCTTATGTAATGTGCAAGAGCACCTATCATAGTTTTGTCGGACAGTGTAACAGTATCCTTGTTCGCACATCTTCTTGCCGCATTTATACCTGCCATCATTCCCGATGATGCAGACTCCATATACCCCTCAACACCTGTAATTTGACCCGCAAAAAAAATTTTGCTGTCTGTTTTGAGTGAACCGTCGGAATTAAGTACCCTCGGCGAATCAATAAATGTGTTCCTGTGCATTACTCCAAAACGGACATATTCGGCGTTTCTCAATGCCGGTATCATACCAAAAACACGTTTTTGTTCGGGAAACTTCAAATTCGTCTGAAAGCCTACCAAGTTGTACATCGTTTTTTCGGCATTTTCCGTTCTGAGCTGAACAACTGCCCACGGACGGTGTCCGGTAGCCGGATCGCGAAGCCCGACGGGCTTCATAGGTCCAAAACGCAGAGTTTCCATACCTCGTCCGGCAAGCACCTCGACCGGCATACAGCCCTCGTAAACCTTTGGGTTCTGAACATCAACATCATGCCTCGGCGCACGCTCCGCAGAAACCAACTGCTCATAAAATAACTCGTATTCTTCTTTATTTAACGGACAATTTATATACGCATCGTCACCGCCTTTGCCGTAGCGTGAAGCCATAAACGCGTGCTCCATATCAATGCTTTCGGCAGTGACAACGGGAGCCGCAGCATCAAAAAAATGAAGTGCGTTTCCGCAAAGTGATACAATTTTTTGAGCAAGAGCATCGCTTGTAAGCGGACCGGTCGCTATAACGGTAATTGCATCGTCGGGAATCTGCGTTACCTCTTTCTCAATAACCTCTATAAGCGGATTGCTCCTTATCGCATTTGTAACCGCTGACGAAAATTTATCCCTGTCAACGGCAAGCGCACCGCCTGCCGGAACCGCACACTTGTCGGCACATTCCATAAGCAGAGAACCAACACGCCGCATTTCTTCCTTTAAAAGCCCCGCCGCACTGTCCTTTCTGTCGGACTTCAACGAATTTGAGCATACAAGCTCGCAAAAATTTTTACTTTTATGAGCGGGAGTCATTTTATCCGGTTTCATTTCATAAAGCCTGACGTTTACCCCTCTTTTGGTAGCCTGATATGCCGCCTCACATCCCGCAAGACCGGCACCGAGAACATTTATGTACATTAACACACCGCCCGAAAATCATTTTTCAAATATTCACTTTATTTTAACATATATCGGATATTATGGCAATAAATATATTTGCAAAAAACGGGAGAAGCGCTGTGCCATCCCCCGCTTTTATTATCTCCTTTTCGACAAAACTCATAATAGTTCCGTACTTAGCGTCAGTAAACGCCGTTTTTTTACATTCCGTCTTGCTGCTCTTTTTCTTCCTTTTCGGGTTCCGACTTGGCAATACTTACGGCGACAGAAATTATTTCCGTTTCTTCCGTGTCGTCATCGGCAGAATAACCGCACCCGTCGGTATTGCAAAACAGTTTGGACTGCTTTCCCTTTTTTTTGAACAGAATTTCTCCGCATTGAGGACATTTGCTGTTTGTTGGTTCATACCACGAAATAAAATTACAGTTGGGATAGTTCGAGCATCCGTAAAAAGACCGTCCTCTTTTGGTTTTTCTTACAATCACGTCGCCGCCGCATTTTGGGCAGGAAACATCTTTCAGCTTGTCTACCATCTTAACGATATTTTTACATTCCGGATATCCTGAGCAGGCAATAAACTTTCCAAAACGCCCGTATTTAACAACCATCGGCTTTCCGCATTTGTCACATACTAAATCGGTCTTATCCTCTTCAAGCTCAATTTTAATGCCGTCCATATCCTTTTTCGCCTGTTTAAGCGTTTCGTTGAAATCACCGTAAAAATCGGTCAAAAGCTGGACCCACGGATACTTTCCGTCCTCCACGGTGTCAAGGTCGCTTTCCATCTGAGCGGTAAATTTAACATTTACAATCTTCGGGAAACGCTCCTCCATAAGTTTGGTGGTAACCTCGCCAAGCTCTGTCGGATACAAGGTTTTACTTTCACGCTTTACATATCCTCTTGAAGTAATGGTCGATATTGTCGCAGCATAGGTAGACGGTCTGCCTATACCGTATTCTTCAAGGGCTTTTATAAGAGATGCCTCGGTATACCGTGCCGGCGGTTGTGTAAAATGCTGGTTCGGCACCATTTCCTTTACACGCAGTAACATTCCCTTTTCAAGTGCGGGAAGTTCGGACTCTTTTTCGCTGTCATCATTATCCTTACTTTCCACATATAAAACCGTGTATCCGTCAAAATCCACACGATAACCCGATGCCTTAAATATATAATTACCGACGGAAATGTCGGCTTGAGTTGTTTTTTGAATACATTCCGCCATTTGGCAGGCTATGAAACGCTCCCATATCAGCTTATACAGCTTGTACTGGTCATTTGTAAGACTTTGCCTGACGGCTGACGGTTCAAGGTCAACAGAAGTCGGTCTTATTGCTTCGTGACCGTCCTGAGCATTTGATTTTGACTTAAAACGGCGCGGACCTGAAACAGGAAGATATTTTTCTCCCCACTTATTTCTTATAAAAGATTCCGCCGCGGCAAGCGCGTCCTCGGAAAGTCTTAGGGAGTCGGTTCTCATATATGTAATAAGACCTACGGCTCCCATACCCTTAATATCAACGCCCTCGTACAGCTCCTGAGCGACTTTCATAGTTCGTTTAGACTGAAATCCCAGCTTTCGTGACGCTTCCTGCTGAAGAGTTGACGTAATAAAGGGCGGTGCAGGCTGACGCTTTCTTGTGCCGTGCCTTACCTTTTCAACGGTTGGAACAGCATCTTTTATTGAATCAAGGATAGCCATAGCCTGTTCACCCGATGTAATCTTTATTTTACCGTCGGTATCGCCGTAAAAGGAAGCGGAAAACGCCTTTCGGCTTCCCTTTGGTATCAGCTTTGCGTCTATGCTCCAATATTCTTCGGGTTTAAACGAACGAATTTGTTCTTCTCTGTCAACTATTATTCTTACAGCAACTGACTGTACGCGTCCGGCTGACAGTCCCTTTCGGATTTTTTGAGAAAGAAACGGGCTAAGTTTATATCCGACAAGTCGGTCAAGGATTCGCCTTGCCTGTTGTGCGTTTACAAGGTCAATATCTATCCTGCGCGGAGAGTCCATACCGTTTTTTACGCCGGTTTTGGTTATCTCGTTAAAAGTAACTCTGTTTGTGTCCTCAAGATCCAGACCCAAAAGGTATGCGAGGTGCCAAGAAATCGCCTCGCCCTCACGGTCGGGGTCGGTCGCAAGATAAACATAGTCGCTCTTGTCGGCAAGCCTTACAAGCTCGTCTGCGAGCTTTTCTTTTCCCTTTATAATTTCATATTTAGGTGTAAATTTTTTCTTTATGTCAACACTCAGTCTGTTTGGGTTAAGGTCGCGTATGTGTCCCATAGACGCAACCACCTCGTAATCGGAACCGAGATATTTTTTTATTGTCTTTGCTTTTGCAGGTGACTCAACTATTACTAGCTTAGACATAATCTTCCCTCCGAAGAAATAATTAACAGCGATTTTAAATATTTTTTCGGACTTTACCCCTTATCAGCGTTTCTTATATATCTTCTGCCCGAAAGCGAAACTATAAAGCCGTTAAGTTCAAGTTCAGTCAAAGCGGTAAGAAGCTGACTTACGGTAAGTCCGGTCTTTAGCTTAATGTCATCAACATGAACGGGTTCGTCCGAAATTGTATCATACACCGCGGAAGCATTTTCTGTCAACCGCTCCATCGAATTTTTTTTATCTTTTTTTAATTCTTTTATATTTTTTCTTTCGCCGCCGACCTTTTTGGGGGTTTTCTTTTTATTGTATTCCGTAACATTTAAAGGCTTTTTTTGCTTTTGCACCCTGCTGTCGGTTCCTTTAATGTGATTTGCGGAATTTTTCAAATTATCGTCTAATGTTTTTTCGTCGAAATTACCGTTGAAATTATCGTCGAAATTATTGTCATAATTTTCCAGAATAAGTCTTATTCTTTCTTTATATGAGTCGTTCTGAGGTTCCTGTTGTGTTGTTTCACTGTTTGTTGATTTACTGCGCCTTTTCTTTTCAATCTTTATGTTTTTTATATCTTTCGTATCACCATAATGTCCGTTTTTATTCTCGTCGTTTTCTCTTGATTTATACCAGTTCAAAATATCACAATAATTCAGTGCTGTCTTTGCTCCCTCCTTTAAAAGGATATTTGAACCTTGTGAGCTAAAATTGTCAACACTTCCCGGAACGGCAAAAATCGTTTTATTTTGTTTTGCGGCATCTTTTGCTGTAATAAGTGCGCCGCTGTTTTTACCCGCCTCCACAACAAGCGTGCAGTGCGACATTCCGGATATGATACGGTTCCTTTGCGGAAAAGTATATTTTGCGGGTGGATAATCGGGAGGATATTCCGAAATAAGCGCGCCGTTTTTTGCAATTCTGTTTCTAAGAGATAGATTTGACGAAAGATAATTATAATTTATGCCGCAGCCCAAAACGCAGACTGTTGTTCCGCCCGCTTGCAAAGCCCCTATATGAGCCTGCATATCTATTCCGAGAGCACCGCCGCTTACAATGACCGTGTTCCTTTTTGCAAGCTCATAGCTGAAATTAAATGCTGTCTTTTTACCTAAGTTTGTTGATTGTCTTGTACCCACAACCGCCACATAAAAATCATTTTGATCGGGCAGTTCTCCCTTTACATATATAACCAACGGAGGAGAAGAAATATCTTTGAGCATTCTTGGATATTCGCAGTCATCGAGCGGTAAAACTTTATAACCCAGTTTTTTACAGTCATTATAAATTTTTTTTGCTTTTTCAAGATTCTTGTTGGTCACCTTATATATTTCCTTTTCGCTAAATGCGCCGCTCAATCTTAATTCCTTTTCGTCGGCACAATATATTTTTTCGATATTTTCAAAACATTCAAAAATTCTGTTAATGTGCATATTGTTTGTGCCAAGGCAACACTGGAGCCATATCCAAAGCAATATTTCCTCTTCCATAACTGCACCTCCCTGTAATATAAACAAAATAATTTTTATGTAGATTTTTAACGTCATAAATACAACGCAGTCAATTCCCCTGCATCTTATACATAAGTATTGCGGCGGCAGCCGCAGCATTCAAGGATTCCGCCCGTCCGTTCATAGGTATTTTTATACGCTTGTAACATACGCTTACAGTTTCGGGCTTTAGTCCCGCTCCCTCATTTCCGACAAGCATTACACCGCCCTGTGAAAAATCAATATCATTTATGCTGTCGGCATTATGCGGCGTGGACGCATACGTCAATATACCGTTACGGGTCAAGTATGATATATAATCGGTAAAGTCCTCCGGAAATATAACCGGTACCCTAAAAACGGCTCCCATACTCCCTCTTACAACCTTTGGGGAATATATATCGCAGCAATCACGAGAAATAATCACACCGTCGGTTCCCAGAGCTTCCGCCGTTCTGAGTATGGTTCCCATATTCGACGGGTCCTGTATGTTTTCCAGAGCCGTATATCTTCCCTGTTTACTTATTTTATACGATACTGAATATTTGTCAAGTGTTTTAAAAATACACATAAAGCCTTGCGGCGCTGCGGTGTCGGATATTTTCTTAAAAAGCGGCTCACTCAGCTCGTAACTTTTTTTTGCGGCGGAGCTGATTTTCTTAAATTCGGAGTTGTATTTTTTTTCAGCTTTCTCCGTATATAAAAATGCTGTAATTTCCGCTCCCGACGACGCCCCGTCCGAACAAAGTCTTACTCCCTCCGCTGCAAAGCAGCCGTTCTCACGGCGGTATTTTGCGCTTGAAATCAACTTTGACACATATTTTATAATTTCATTGTCTTTACTTGTAATCATAACTGCTTTTCCTTATCGTCTTTTCACAAAATCGGCGCACTTATCGCATATCAACAAGGCGGTTTGCGAAATTGTCATACCGTTTTCTTCGACAGTAATATCGGCATATCTTTCATAAAGCGGCGACCTTTCGTTGTACAAATCAAGAAGGCTCTGGTTCTCTCTTATGGAAACCCCTCTTTGCTCAAGGTTGCCCAAACGCCGACTTATATCGTCATAAGGGAGCTTTATATAAACGACTGTACCTATTTTCTTTAAATGCTCCATTGCCTCTTCGCAGTAAATAACGCTGCCGCCTGTTGCTATAACGGCTCCGTTTACGTTAATTGAAGCGTTTATACGGTTTTCTATCTTCTTAAATCCCTCAATTCCATCTTGCTCTATTATTTCGCTCAAAAGGCGATTTTCACTTTCCTGTATAAGCAAATCCGAATCAATAAATTTAAAACCGAGAATTTTCGCCAGTACAATACCGACTGTACTTTTGCCGCAGCCCGGCATACCTGTTAAAACAATATTTTTCATTTTGCTCCTCCGAAATATTTACATAATCTTACATAATCTTACATAATTTTACATATTCTTATATACAAATAATGCACCCAAGCATAAAACTTGAGTGCATTTTATAATCAAAGGGCAGCCTTTGCCTTTTCGACAAGAGCCGTAAAAGCCTCAGCATCGGCAATTGCGATTTCCGAAAGCATTTTTCTGTTAAGAGTAATTCCGGCTTTTTTAAGACCGTTCATAAAAGTGGAATAGTTAATGCCGTTAGCCTTGCAGCCTGCCGATATACGAGTTATCCACAATCTTCTGAAATCTCTTTTCTTCTGTTTACGTCCGATATACGCATAGTTGCCGCTCTTCATTACGGCTTCCTTTGCCATCTTAAAATGTTTGCTTTTAGCACCCCAGTAACCCTTGGCGAGCTTCAAAACCTTTTTTCTTCTTTTGCGTGTTGCCAACGCACCCTTTACACGTGCCATTTTATATACCTCCGATAATTGTCATATTATGAACCGCCCGATAATCCGAAAGCGGCGGCTCACCGCTTAACGATACAATTGCGTACAAGCATTACGGTTATCAATCCAAGCGGTTTTCCCTCTATTCCTGCAAGGGCGCACCAAAAAACGGACTTCGGCTGCCCTTAGTGAACTACCCATTGTCTAAAGCCGTTGAGATTGCGGTAGCCCTATTTTTTAAGCGGAACAATTATTATTTATAAGGAATGAGCTTCTTGATTGCTGCAACATTTGTTTTGTCGGCGGCAACCGTCTTTCTCAGACCTCTTTTACGCTTAGTGGTTTTTTTGTTAAGGATATGAGATTTATTGGCATGCGCACGGATAACCTTTCCGTTCTTAGAGAGCTTAAAGCGTTTTTTAGCTCCGCTGTGTGTCTTAATTTTAGGCATAATTAAGAGCCTCCTTTTTATATTTGTTTATTTGTTTGTTTTCGGTGCAAGGAACATAAGCATACTGCGTCCCTCCAGCTTTGCAGGCTTTTCAATCGCAGCGAATTCCTGACATGCATCAGCAAATTTTTTCATTATTTCGGTACCAAGCTCAGGGTGTCCCATTTCACGACCTCTGAAACGTATGGAAACCTTTACTTTATCACCCGATGAAATGAATTTCTGCGTATGTTTTAGCTTTGTGTTAAAATCATGAGTATCTATGTTAAGTGAAAGCCTGATTTCCTTAACATCGACAATATGTTGATTTTTACGGGCTTCTTTTTCTCTTTTAGCCTGCTCGAAACGGTACTTGCCGTAATCCATAATTTTGCACACCGGCGGCTTTGCCTGTGGTGCGATTTTTACAAGGTCAAGATTTTTCTCGGCAGCCTTTTCAAGAGCGCGTGAAGCCGGCATTATTCCAAGCTGTCCCCCGTCAGAATCTATTACTCTGACTTCCTTATCACGAATTTCGTCATTAATCTGATGTTCCTGCTTGCTAATTTTAAGCACCTCCAAAACATTTTAAATAACATAAAATAAAAGCACGGACAGTCACCAACCATCCGTGCATCAACAGTCAACCAAGAATGTACTTGTAATTTACTATTGACCCGTAACGGACGATACCTTACAGGTGAAAGCTCATAGCTTTACTTTGTTTACTGACATACTATACCACCTTTGACCGTGTTTGTCAATAAAAATAAAAATATTTTTTCATATTTTCATAAGACCGCAATCACAAATCAGCACATATTTACGGCACTGTCACCACGACCGCACGCGGAGTCGTATTCCGAGTCGGCAAGTGCGGCCTTTATCATTATTGCACACTCAAGACGCTTTTTTTCAAGCTCGCACGAGATTTTATGCGGCTTTGCCACGCTGCCCTCATACTGTAAGTTATTTGCGCTGCATCCTCCGCTGCAATAAAATTTAGCCCAACAGTTCTTGCAGTTTTCCTTTGTATATACATTGTTTTTGGCAAACATACGTTTCATATCGGTATTAAAGCTGCCGTCGTTAAGATTGCCCATTTTGTATTCTTCGTTTCCGACAAACTGATGACAAGGATATATATCGCCCTGAGGGGTAACGGCAACATATTCGTTACCGCAGCCGCAGCCGCGCAGACGCTTAACCGCACACGGTCCTTGGTCAAGGTCTATCATAAAATGGAAAAAATTAAATCCCCTGCCCTTTTTGCGTACATCAATTATCGTATTCGCAAGGCGGTCATATTCCTCAAAAACTCTCGGCAAATCCTCATACTTAACGGAGTAGTCAAGTTTCGGGTCGGAAACAACGGGTTCAATCGAAATTTGGTCAAAACCAAGCTCGTTTATTTTAAGGACATCTTCTGTAAAATCAAGATTATACTTTGTAAATGTTCCTCTTATATAGTAATCTTTGTCGGCACTGCGCTTTGAAACAAGCTCTTGATATTTCGGAACTATAACATCGAAACAACCTTTTCCGTTGGGAGTTACACGCAGTCTGTCGTTGACCTCTTTTCTTCCGTCAAGCGAAAGCACCACATTCGACATTTCTCTGTTTATATATTCCGTGTTTTCACTGTCAAGCAAAAGTCCGTTTGTGGTTATTGTAAAACGGAAGTTTTTATTATACTGCTTTTCAATGCTCCTTGCGTATTCAACCGTTTGCTTTACCACATCAAAATTCATCAAAGGTTCGCCGCCGAAAAAGTCGACCTCCAAATTATGCCTTGTACCTGAATTTTTAATAATAAAGTCTATTGCCTTTTTAGCGGTTTCGGCAGACATAAGACATCTCCCATGACCGAAATCGCCCTTTGCGGCAAAGCAGTATTCACACCGCAGATTGCAGTCGTGCGAAATATTTATGCACATTGATTTTATAGGGGCATTTGTCATCAGGTCGGCAAACTTTTCGTAATCATCAGGCGAAAACAGTTGTCCCTCCCTGTACAGCTCATAAAGAGCGGCGTATGTTTCGGCAACCTCGTCGGCCCCGTATTTTCCGGAAAGAGCAGACATAACTGCGTCAGGCGGACATTCGGGCATATTCTCATCGCAAAAATCAAGAATATCGTATGCAATATCGTCTATTACATGAACAGCACCGCTGTGTACGTCAAGACATATATTATATCCGTTGAGCTTATATTTGTGTATCATTTTTGTTCTCCTTGAACGACTTATAAATCTTAATTTACAATATAAAGGGCGGACAAAATATCCGCCCTTTACAGCATGTACGATACGAAAATAAAATTACTTTTCGCACTTTTGGTTGGCAACCGTACAAGATGTCTTGCAAGCCGACTGGCAGGATGCCTGACATTCACCGCAGCCGCCCTTTACTGCCGATTCTTTCAGATTAGCACTGTTAAGAGTTTTTATATGCTTGCTTGTTTTCATCAAAATCACCCTTTCTGAAACGCCGAAACCGTAAAAACGGCATTAAACGGCAAATTTTATAATACCCTATTATAATACCACATAATACGGTCAAATTCAAACATTATTTTCTTTTTTTGCGTTTATTTACTCCGACAACGCCCCCAAAGGCTCCTGCAACCACCGTAAGCAACATTCTTAAAAGAGAAACAACGCCTATTTCACTGCCTACAATGCCGCCGACAGCCAATAATACCGCAAACATAACAAATCCGCAGACCGCACCGAGTGTCATTCCCATATTTTTTCCTATCCTTGCCGATACATATCCGCCCGCAAAAGCACCTGCACAAAGCGCCGCCATTGCACACGGAACCGACGCCGTTTTCGGAACAACACTCAGCTTTACAAAAATCATCGTCATAAGCAGAACCAATAAAAGGGAAACCGTCAAGCCAAGCAAAGTACCGAAAATTTCCGCCTTTACTTTTCTTGACATACCTGAAGAACCGCCGCCGTCATTTTTCATAATATCACCTCTCACCCTAATTTTAAATGCTTTGCGGTGTGTATACGGACTCAAAAGCATTGCGGCAGGCATAAACCATTCATTTATCCGAATACCGTACAATATAAAACAAATGTAACGGTAACTTTTCGGTCAATCGGCACCGTTCTATAATATTTTCAAGCTCTACCCGTTGCTTTGCTATTACTTCTTATCAGATCCGATTAATGAATTTTATTCATTATATTTCAAAAATATAACATATTTGTTTTAAAAATAAATAATATAAAAATATAATTTTTTGCCGCAGTTTGTTTTGTGCTTAAATTTTACCTATTTTTTTAAATAAAACTATTGACAAACCATTAGACGATATGTATAATAGATAATGTTCTCGGAAAAAAATGAAGATTTGCGAGTGTGCTGGAACTGGCAGACAGGCACGTTTGAGGGGCGTGTGTTTCACGACGTACGGGTTCAAGTCCCGTCACTCGCACCATAGTTTATTACCAATTCTAATTATGTATTAGAGTTGGTATTTTTTTATAAAAATTTTATACAATACAAAAGAAAAGAGGAAAACAGAAAATGGTACGGCACGTTATGAAATTATATCCTTCATCGTTTAATATGATACGCAGTGGCAATAAAACAATTGAACTTCGTTTATATGATAAAAAAAGAAAAAATATTCAAACAGGCGATATTATACAATTTATAAACACGGACGACCCGACAGAAACCTTAAATGTAAAGGTTACAAATCTTTTTCGCTTTAATTCATTTAAAGAGCTTTACCGTGAACTACCCCTCTTAAATTGCGGATACACCGAGGAAAATATAAAAACCGCATCACCCGACGATATGGACAAATATTACACAAAAGAACAACAGGAAAAATATGGAGTTGTCGGTATACAAATCGTTCTCATAGAAGATAGAGCTTAAAAACTTTTTGTTTTATACATAAAAACAGTTCCGCCCTTTCATTTTTCGGGCGGGACTGTTTTTTGATTTTAATATTTGTTTTTGACAAAAACATTTTACTTAATTTTGTTACGGTATCATCTAATTAAAAACACACAAAAAATTTATAAAGATTATTTCTGCTATTCAAATATCAACCTATTAATTGAAAAGCAAGAGGGCTTACACAATTCATCAGAAAAATATGTATCTTAAATTAAACATCAATCATTTATTTTTTTGTTTTGTATAGCTTTCGTTCCTTTCCAAATCATAAAAACTGAAACGCCCGAAATTAAAACAAAAACGCCTGCACCAACACAATTTCCCATTATCATTCTAAATTCTTCTGAATCACCGAACGCCGAAATCATTGCTGATTGCAGAGAATAAATCGAAATGGCGGCAACGGCAAGAGCAAGCGCTTTGCTTGCGGACAAAATCGGATCGTTGTATTTTCGGTAAATGACCACATTCCTTATGGCTGTAATTGCCGTATAAAAGGTGTAAGTTGCCATTGCGTAAATCATATATCCGGGATATGTTATTATATGTCCCATATACAGGGTGATACAATGTATACCCAAAAGTGCAAAATTTAAAATTAACATAACAAATGCGCTGTTCCTGTACCTTTTCCATTTTTGTATAATACTCACTTTTTTATGACCGAGCAGTAAAGAAAAGCGGATAGCACTGAGCGTCAGATAATAAAAAGCAAGCGTCCCCGCCCAAATTGAGCGTGATATAATACCGCTTGCCGCTTGTAAAATTCCATAAGACAAATTGACGGCAAGACTGAAATACATCAGAATTTCTGCCCGCAGACGGCTGTTATTTTTCAGCCCTTTCATTATCTCCAAAATTCGCTCTATTCTATCCATATTTTTCACCGTCCGGTCGTTCAATCTTTTTGCCGTTCGGCATAATACAGCGCATACAAATATCTATGATTTGCTCTATCGTGTCTGAGCAGTCTTTTTTGAGCCATTCTTTGACAACTGAAGTTATCCCGCCAAGATAGAAATGAATGATGTATGACTTTTCCTGTTCGGGAAAACGGAATCTGTCAAGTATGGGAGAAAATACACTGTCAAAAAGCCGCTGAAATGTATGCTCTGTGCGAAATATCTCCTGATTCATAAGCACGACTTGATATATACGCTTGTTCTCCCGTACAAATTCAAAATACGGTCGCAGGTATTCCGGAGAAATCAAAATCCAATCTTCCGGTCGTTCAGATAACAGCCGTTTATTCACATCAGTCAATTCCGAAGTATATTTACGGAAGCATTTGTTATTAGTGTACTCCACACACTCATTCAGCAAGTCGGCAATCGTTTCATAATGCAAATAAAAGGTAGAACGGTTGACTCCTGCCTTTTCGCAGATTTCTTTCACGGTGATATATTCAAAATCTTTTTTCTCAAGGCACTCGATAAACGCCTCGTCCATTTTGGAAGCTGTCCCAAAATATTTGCTTTCCGCCTTGTTCAACCGTTCCACCCCCTTACGATGTTATTGTAATTTCAATTATCGTCATCGGTGATTTCCGTTGCCAGTCGAATGATGTCACCGGCATATTTTTCTTTACTTTTTTGAAGAATATGCTTATATATAGGATAATTCAAAGCCATTCCGACAAAACCGATGATTCCGACAACAACACCTAACCCGATAAATATTTCCGTTCCCGCTCCGATAACTCCCATAGACAGGCACATTCCCGTTCCGGCAATCAAACAACATATAATACCAAAGGTGTAAGTAAAAATTTTGGCGGGCATTTTTGCCGCCTTGTCCAATTTGCGGAGTGCCACCACCTTGGAAGCACTCTTTTTCGAGTATTCGTTCACAATCGCCTCTGCATAAATCTTGTCAGTATTCATAGTTCAATACCTCCGTTTAATTTTGTAACTACATTATATAGGGCGGATTATTGAAACTGAACAACATAATTGCATATTTCTGTTGAGTTGATAATAGATTCACACTCGGTTTATATTATTTTAGCACGAACGTATGACTTTTTCTACCGGCGCCTTGCTTTAACTGCAAATAAAATCGACGTTGACAATTTCCAACGTCCGTTTTTAATATTATTCATCACACCTATTCAAAACGAGCGTTACTGCTTGGCGTATTGACTTTAATATTTTGTTTCGGTCGAAAATATTTTAATTATCACAATTCCATTTTCAAGAATGTATTCATCATATTCGGCTGTCGCATTTGTATGATAGTTGCTTATATGTTGCGGCAATAATAACAGCGGAAATAATCGCCGTCAGAATATCGGATACAGGCATAGAGTACAGCACACCGTCAAGGCCGAAAAATAATGGTAAAACCATTGCAAAACCTACGCCGAATATAATTTCACGAATCATAGAAAGTACCGTGGAGGCAACTGCCTTTCCCATTGCCTGAAGAAAAATAAATGTTGCCTTATTCAAGCATGCAAAGACAATCATACAAAGATAAATCCTAAACGCTTTAACAGCAAATTCCGTGTAATATATGCTTTCGTTAGCCGAGCCGAAAATACCAATCAATTGACTTGGTAAAAATTCTACAATAAGTAAAGCTATAAGACCGACGGTTGCTTCATATATAAGTAATAATGAAAAGAGCTTTTTGACCCGTTCATGCAGCTTTGCACCCATATTGTATCCCACGACCGGAATACAGCCTGCCGCCATACCGATAACAATAGAAATCACAATCTGAAACACTTTCATAACAATCCCTACTACCGCCATAGGAATTTGTGCATATATTTGCTGTCCGAAAACAGGATCCTGCGCACCATATTTGCTGATCATATTGTTAATCGCCGCCATAGCTGCAACTAACGATATTTGAGAAAGAAAACTGCAAATTCCAAGCGACAGTGTGCGCCGTACAATTTCTTTATTCCAATAAAAATCCCGTTTTGATAACTTTACGGACTTAGTATGCAGAATATATATCAGCGAAATTACCGCTGTGGCGATTTGACCGATTACCGTTGCCACGGCTGCACCCATCATACCCCAGTGAAACCAAAAAATAAAAACAGGATCAAAAATGATGTTCAATATGGCTCCGAGCAGCGTAGAAACCATAGCAAATTTCGGACTTCCGTCTGCACGAATAATGGGATTCATAGCCTGACCGAACATATAGAACGGGATACCGAGAGAAATATAAAAGAAATATTCTTTTGAAAGCTCAAAAGTTTCCTTGTTGACGGTCCCCCCAAACAATGTGATAATAGGCGTAGAAAAAATGAGATAAACAGCGCAAAGAAAAATACTGCTTATAACGGTCATAAGCACTGAAAGTCCAATACTGTTTTCGGCCGCCTTTTTGTTTCCTTTTCCCAAGTTTAGGCTGACAAATGCACAGCAGCCGTCCCCTATCATGACGGCAATTGCCAGTGCAATTACAGTAAGGGGAAATACAACGGTATTGGCAGCATTTCCGTAAGAACCGAGATAACTTGCATTGGCAATAAAAATCTGATCGACAATGTTGTAAAGTGCGCCCACCAACAATGAAATAATACATGGTACGGCATATTTACCCATAAGTTTGCTCACCTTTTCCGTGGCAAGATAAGATTGATTTTGTTCCATAATTAACCTCCTCAATAAACGCAAAAACGGCGTAAGTCCCAAAGTTGGACTTACGCCGTTTCAGCTACACACTAATAATAATTATATCAGATATTCTATTTTTTGCAAAGGCAATTCCGCACAAAAATATTTCCACCTAATTACTTATTCTAATATTGTTTTTTCTTTGTATTTTGTCTATTCTATTTCGCTTTCCGACTTTTGGCAGACAAAATGCAGATATTTGATGTTTTCAACTTAGAAATTTATGACATCTATACATAAAAATTTTTCAATAATTTTATTTAGGTACTCCTCTCTGTAAGACTTTTTGCTTTAACAGATAGATTAAGAATCCTGAATAAGCTGTCCTGTCATCAGCACCCGAAAGCTTTTCTATATACTTGCGTATAAAATCAGCTGTCCATGTCTTAGCTTTTTTCCGATTCATTAACTGCATCAAATTGTTCCATTCACTTACTCTGTTATTCAGAAGCTGACGGGAATTAAGATTAAGTATCTCATTCAGATCATCATCAAAATTATCAGCACCGGAAGAGAACGAAGATCTGATATAGCCCGACCTATCATAGTAAATCGTATCAATATGTTCCTGCAAACGAGGATCAATATGCAGCAGTCTATCGCCTTTCTTTACATCACAAGTTTGCTCATCTTTCGGACACCCTCTTGTTGTATCGCATACAGCAAACATATTACGATAGTCCAAAGACAAAGACATATCCCCATTTGTTCCATTTCGTGGGATATAGTGTTCAATTGTAGAACTGCTCATACTGATCTTTGACATACAATAAGCACACTTATATCCTTGTTCCTCTAACAATACTTGCTTTATTTCATCCTTTTCCGATGAAGTCAATTCGTCATAATCTGATCGTCTGTTTTTTATCTGCTCGAAAACAGTCGGTACTCTTTGCTTTTTTACAATCCTTATCATAAGTCACCACTGAATGTTTCAAAATCATAGGCTATTTTTGCATTAACAACATCTGTGTTTTTTTCACCAAGCAAATCCGTCAATTCATCAAGAATATTCTTTGCCTTTTCAAAATCACACTTATCAAGACAATCGTTAAATTCTCTCAATTTGCTTTCGATTTCGTCAGGTCTGTAACCGGCTCCCATAATCTCATAAAGAACAGAATTAACATCTTTGCCGTAAGCACCTCTGCCGTAATAGTGACAGCCATCATTATCAAGCAGAATCAAATTACTGTTGATTGCAGAAGAAATAATACTCGGTGAATGTGTTGTAACAACAAACTGCACTTTTGGGAAAATTTGCATCAGGCACTTGAGAATATTTTTCTGCCATAGTGGATGCAGGTGCTGATCCACTTCATCAATCAGCACAACTCCTGGTGTTTTTTTCGTTACATCTCCAAGAAGTTGAGGATTAAGTACAGCCATACGATAAGCTATATCTCCGACAAGGCTTAATGTATTTTTGTAACCGTCACTCAATTCATGGAAAGGCTGTTTTTGCTTATTGCCGTTTTTATCAATATAAGCGATTTCCAGTTCATCACTTTTCAGGCTATACCTAACATCAACATTTGATGAAATCAGGTCTCCGCTTTTATAACATTCGGCAATCGCTGTTCTTACTGCGGTAAGCTCAGGTATTTCGGTTTCCTCCTGAACCTGAATCATTGTCATTTTCTTAAACCATTTTATCATCAGTTTTTCATTTGACAATGCAGACAAACAATCCACATATCCGCCAAAACGGTTGCTGATTTCTGATACATTATCCGTATGTTTTTCTTTTTTCTGTGCCCAGAGTCTGCCTGTTCCATAATAAGATATTAACGGGAGAATAATATCACCATTACCATGTCTTATATTACTCTGCATATAAATGGCAATGTTTTTTATCTGTCCGGCATCACCATAGGTCGTACTGCCGGATTCCGTGTTTAGACTACGGAGCCAAGAGATTTTATCTCCATTTAATTCTCCCTCACACTGAATTGTTACCGGAAACTGCGGCTGTCTGTCCATTACGCTGCCTGTTTTTATTGAAATATATCTTACATCAGTCTTTTTGATACCGGGAGACGGGATAGCCTCAATACCAAGAAAAAAGCTTCCCACACCAACAGCCAATGCTTCCAGAATAGTTGATTTACCCGCCGCATTATTACCTGCTATAACATTCATCTGCGGAGCAAGCTCTACATTCAGTTCCTCGAATTTTCTGAAATTCTTTATGCTCATTTTTTCAATCATCATAACAATTACCTCAGAATGATTAGTTAAAGTAATTATACCACAATTATATATAAGATGTATATAGTTAATAATTGTTTTTACAGGACAACAGCATTTACTTTCCTCGAAACCACCTATGCCTGCAAACAGACTTAGGAATTTTACCGTTTTGCTCATACTATGTTTACTTTCCGTGTGCTATTAGTTTTCGGCACTTTTTCCACTACGAAAACACCGTATGGGTGTTTCCATACGGTGTCTCGATTCAAATCAACTATTATTTTGTGATAAGAGCTTACGGTATCAATATCGCTACCCTGTTCCTGCATTCGCCGGAAAGTCCACGCCATACCATTATTCTATACGGTGTAATATCGTTTTTGTTCTTTGCGTCCCAGTAATAGAGATTTGTATATGTGTTCCAAGAATATTTGACTTTCCACCCATCGTATTTTGAGTCTGTCGAATGAGAAAGCGCAATGCCGTAAAGGTTGCTGCTGTCGTTATTGTCGCTGCCCCTGCCCTTAACATTGGTAGCGTTGGCATATTTTTCGTTTATATTTACACCGGCGTTTGTCAGCTCCTCCAGAAGAGTTCTGCCGCTGTCTTTCAATCTGCTGAAAAATTCATTGATCTGTAAATCGGTATAATTCGTATAAGCTCTGAATTGATAGTCGTTTTCCCAACAGTCGTCTACGCTTGTGACATAGGTTTCGAGAGAGTAGCAGTATGGCTTAATTTCCTTTTGCAATCCCTCTGTTGCATCCTCTACTCTTGATTTAACTGCAAACGAAAACAAATCGTATTCATCAAGCGCGGCAGGATATTGGACGCTTACGCGCGTGGCCATCGGTTTGTACGTACTTGTTCCCCAGTGTTTATAATTGGCGTGATTACTGCCATCGGTATATGTCACCGTACCTCCGGGGGTGTAGCTGACCACATTATCAAGCTGAGCGCAGGACTGCATATTGGCGAATAATGAATTTGAGTATTTTGAAGTATCGACGGATTCGATAACCGGCTTGCAATAGGACATATACCTTTCAATGGTTTCATTCACCTCGGGGTACTTCTTGCAAATATTGTCAAGCGCATTTTTAACCGTAATCTTTTTATTCGCATACCTAACCTCCGCGTCGATGTTCGGGTTGTCCCACTGCCTTCTTACACCGTTGTTTGGCACATATCTGTCCAGTAGCTCCTCTACATAGTTCGCTTCGGGGTCTGCTTCTGCCAACAATTTATTGATCTGATCCTTAAATTCCTTTTCCGCTTCGGTCATTTCGCTTTCGTCGGTCTTAAACATATATGTATTATCCTCGGATAAGCACTCTATCGCTTTTGCATACAGATCCTCGTCGGTCAGATCTATGGTATCCTGATTCATCAAATAAACCTTTTGTCCGTCCGCGTTTGTAGTTGACGCGAGCGTGCCGTCGGGATTTTTAGTAAATTTGTAGCTCGCCAGCTTATACGCTCTTATGAGCTGTATCGCTTTATCAAGGCTTTCCTTGAGGTTGCTGCGGTATGCCTGTTTGAGCATATAAGAGCCGGTTGAGAAGTTGTCTATGTTTGCATAAGCGGAATCAAGCGCGGTAAAGGGATCTCCGCCGTCCTTTATTAGAATGAGATTGCAGACAATTTCAAAATTCTCCTGAAGTCTTGCAAAGTCAGTCTGATAGCTTTCGTAACCGGCGTCCTTATGTCTGCAAGCGTCCGAAAGAGCCACCGAAAGGTCATAGGCAAACTGAGTTGTTCTTTCGTTCGGCAAAATATCGGCGGGCTTTTCGATGCCCAAATCTTCAAGATTACTGTCGTCGAAATATATGTTGCAAACCTCGTTGTATTGATTGAGGTCGCTTAATCTGACGTCACATTCTGTGACTATCGTACCAAGCGCAGCCGCCTTAAGTCTGGACAGTCTGTGGTATTCGTTTTCAACTGCCTCTTTGAGCTGCTCGGTGCGCTGCTCGGTTTTTTTGAAAACATCAACCATTTCCCTGTTTTCTCCGCAAAGACCGACTTCGTTTAAGTAGCTCCACGTCATAAGTCCAAGACCGGCAACTCCGACTGCCAATCCCACTGCCTGCTGTTGGAAGAGCTGCCTCATAGATATATTTACGCTGTTGCGCAGCGTATTCAGCTCTCCCTCAATTCTGGCAAGCGTCGCACTGGCGGTGGCGGCGGCGCTTTCAGCCGCAGTGGCTGCCTCCTGCTGAATCCTCTGAACCTCTCTTTCAAGAAGCTGGCCTACAGCTACATGGAGATATGCCAATTGACCGAGAGGATCCTTAGATTCTGTAATCAGGTTCATTCCAACCTCATCGAAAATTCCGTTTGCAGTATTCGTAAACTCAGTGCTCACCACCGAACCTCCAAAGGGAGACTTGTTAAAAATACTAAATTCGCGTCCGAGGCTTTCCCGGCTGTAATTTCTTGTGTAGGGGGAATCCTCTGTGGTCGGCTCTCCCCACTGAGAGATCATCGCGCCCGCCTTTATAGTTATTTTTCCGTCCACACTCAGTGATTCGGGCTTTTGACCGTTTGCGGGAATTGTGAAAATAATTTTTGCGGTTGAATCGTTCTGTCTTTCAACGGATCCTACGCTTCCATTTTTAAAATCATCGCCAAGGACTATCTGCTCAGGCTTTATGTCCTCTGAGAAGCTGCCGTTGTCGGCGTATGCTATTATCGTGAGCTTTATATTGTTGCCGCTGTTTTCTACTCCGTCGAACACGGGATAAAAATGCGTCTGCGCCGCCGAAATTGTTATCTCGTCCTCGTCCGCTATCTTGAGCTTTTGGTTATTCAGCACTGCGGCTGCCGAGTTTGCGTCCTTCGCTCCGTTTACTGTCATTGTAAGCTCCACCCTTGTGTCGCTCACTTTGTTAACGCCGGTAACGGTCACGTCCTTATCAAATTTGAAGTCGTTGACTGTCAGCTTATCAAGCGGCTTTGCCGTTCCGATAAGCTCCAATTCGGCGGTAACGCTGTTGCCGTTTGCCTTAATCGTGGATGCGTCGAGGCTCTTTCCTACGAGCTTTATCGGCACATACGCCTTTATTTCAGAGCCTGCGGTCTTACCGTTACGCAACCGTCAACATAGGTAGTAAGTCCCTGCGGCTTTTGCGGCTTGCCGGTAAGCTGCATTGTGAGATTTTTTCCGGCACAGCTCAGGCTGTCTATCTTCATGTTCTCAAACGAGCCTGAGAGGGTTATGTCGTCTTTTGTTACCTTGTCGGCAAAGGAGCCGTCGTTGAGCGTTAAGGTCAGCCTTGTTTCCTCGGCGTTTGAAAGGACGGATTTAATGTTCGGGGTGAGCGTGTAATCCTTGTAATTTACCCCGATTTCCGTTACAACGTCTGCGTCATTATACTTCTTACTGTTTAAATGCAGGTTGTAACAGCCTATCAAATTATCCGCAGCGTTCGGGTCTGCAAAGGAAATCTCCAGCTTATCCTTTTCCGCCTTTACGTCTACGCTCTTTTCGGATATATAGTCGTTCATATTAACAGTATTAAGCTGCGGAATGTTGTCTTTGTCGGTCACGGCTTTTTCGACAAATTCATTTAACTCATCCTCATATTCTTTTTCCATATTTTCAAGAGCTTTATTGTAGCCGTCTCCGTCAAAAGATTCATAGGTTACCGAGACGTCCTTTACCGTAAGGTCGGATAAATCTATTTTGCTTGACGTAACGGTCGTCTTGTAATCGCCGTTTTCACTAAAAGCCACCGACGCCGCCTTTATCGGGGCGCTGTTATCGCCGCTGTTGTCGGAATTATCGACCGAGGAGCAGCCGGCAAAAATCTGAACGGACATTACCGCAGTCAGCGCAAGGGCTGTAATTCTTTTTATTCCAATTTTTTTATTCATTTTACAAGCCTCCTGTTAAATAATCAAGCCGTCTTGGATCCGGTCGAGTCCGAGTTCATACTGTAATCTCTGTTCGGGCTTGTTCCGTCGTCGCCAGGAGTGTCAATCACCCAACGGACTATCGGTATAAGATTCTTGTCGCCGACTCCGTCGAAGCGATCTGCCTGCTTCCTAAAGAAGTACACGGCTTCCGAATAGTTGCCTATACCTTTCTTGCCCTCTTTGAGCCAGTCGTGTTCCCATACCGCATCCAAATCATCTTGGAGAGCGGAATAACCAAATTCGTTGCCGGTGAACCTGCGAACCGTTCTGCTCGCGGCGGGAACGAGCTTTGTGATATACTTGTCGTCCCATTTTATGATATTCATATATGTCTTTGCCTCAATAAAATAACTTCCGCCGTGATTAAGGCTTTTCGAGCCGTATGAAACCATAGATGCAAACGGCAATCCCTCGGTGTTTTCATAAATGTCGTCGTCCACCTTTATTCCGGCGAGCTGAAGCTCCTCTCTGAGAGTTCTGCCGTTCATACGCTTTACGAACTGATCCGCATTCGCCGCTATTATATCCTCGGATTTCTCCGCGTAAATCGCATCATATCCAAGGCCGCTCGGAGACCTTGCAGAGAACATCTCCTGGCCCCAGTAATAATTCTTGGCGATGTAATCCGGAGCATAGCATGTATCTTTGATTATTTGATACGCATTATTGTTGTGCGAATATACAAACACGCCTGCGCCCTTTGCGTATGAGGTTCCTTGCACGTCCGCAACTTGCTTGCCCTTGACGTATTCCATATATGCTCCGTCCTTATCCTCGCCGCGCCATGTTTTCGCCCAGAAAACATCTCTGTTTGCGCTGTCGAGCTTATCAACATATATGCCGAACGGATAGCAATACGCCTTTTCGTAATATGTCACACCGTCCTTTTTTCCTGCCTCTTTTATGCTCGATTTTTTGCTTTTGTCGTCGTTGATGACCTTTTGGCACTCATCGGAAATATTGTTAAAATCATTCTCCGCCTGAGTTGCTGCGGCGCGCATCTTTACCGTAGCGTCATTGTTTACGGTCGTTGAACGAAGATTAAACATGAATATATCGCTGTACGCCAAAAATAAAGTCGATTTTATTGAGTCAACATAGCTCTTCTTTAATGTGAGCGCCTCGGTGTCAAAGTTGGTCGTCCTTGCAAGCAGCTTTGAGTAGGCGTTTATCGGGTTTGAATCTCCCGAAGATTTGAGAACCGCGCAAACGCTGTTGTATAGGTTTCATAAAAATCATCCTTTCTTTACACTTATAACCGCAAAAGATAAACTGTAAAAGGCAAAAAGATTTGTATGTGAAAAATCAGTTCGGCATAGTAATTCATTTCCAAACCTAATATGAGCGTTTTTTAATTTACGTTTTACCTCCTCCATATTAAAATATCCGTATTTTATTACCCAAAGTGAGACGCTTATTTAAATGCGGTTACAAATATATTTTTGTTAAAAAATAACGGTATGGAATTTTAGTTTCACAACTGCATAAACTAAGCATACCCTGTTAACAAGTTTTCTTTCCTATAAAAATTATATCATATTATTTTGTAATATCCTTGTTATCCACGACAAAATACAGTATTCTGCGACATTTCCGATAATTACTATATTTTTGCCTGCTTGACTTGATTAAAAATCATAAAAAAATTTTGACTTCGCGGCAAAGTATTTGTAATATATTCCTGTATGAAATATAAAAAATCGAGTAGGAGGCTACCCATTAGTTGAGTAGCCGACCTCTCACACCACCGTGCGTACGGTTCCGTACACGGCGG
>CANQBK010000033.1 GCA_947589485.1 uncultured Clostridia bacterium
AGGCACTATATCCGGCGCAAGGCAGACCTCGATGACCGGCTTTATCGGATGTATGACAAGATAGAGGAAACAGAGTCCCGGCTCATTGAGGCGAGGGCGAAAAAGACTGCAATCGAAGCGGAGAAGATCACCGGCGATAATATTTACAAGGTGCTGATTTATTTTGACAAGCTCTACAAAGTGATGAATGATGTAGAGAAGCGGCAGCTTATGGAATCGCTGATTTCAGAAATACAGATTTTTGAAGACAGGCAGCCTAACGGCCAATGGCTCAAATCCATGAAATTCAAGCTCCCTATAATTGAGGGGGATATGGAATTGAGTTTGGACAATGATGAACATGTTGAGTGTGTGGTATTGATGACTAAATGTGACTGAACAATGGACAAAAAATTCAGATTTTAAGCCACTTTTAAGGCTTTTGATAGATTTTTTATAACTTGATGTTTTTATGTTTTTATACTCCCACGCCGCCAAACCAAACACACCCGTGTATTTGTGAAATAGTGTTGTGTGGGCAAAAGATATGACAATATAGAAAATGGGCAGTATCTTGAAGATGATTTCAAGATACTTCCCTCGTTTCGCTATATCAGACAATATATAAGCAAATTATTCTACAATGGAATATTAAAGCTGTCGGTTGATATTTATTCTGTTCAGAGCAATATATAGTATACTGTAAGCGTTGCTGTTAAAAACTATAAATATATAACTCTGGAGGGAACCATTATGAACGAGTTGATTATAACCAAAGAAAAAATAGATGAGTTCAAAAACTATTTGGGGCTTGAGGAAAAAAGCGAAAACACCATCGAAAAGTATCTGCGTGACATTAATGCTTTTTGGAAGTATGTCGGTGAGCAGATAGTGACTAAAGAACTGGCAATCAAATATAAAGAGCATTTACTGTCAGATGAATATACTGTCCGCAGTGTTAATTCTATGATTGCATCACTGAACAGCTTTTTTACATTTGCAGGCTGTGAGCATTTAAAAATAAAGACCATTAAAGAACAACGGCAGATATTCTGTTCGGAAGATAAAGAACTGACGAAAGAAGAATACACTCGTCTGCTGAATGCCGCTGAAAGCAAGGGCAACAGACGCCTTAACGTGATTTTGCAGACAATTTGTGGTACAGGTATTCGTGTAAGCGAGTTAAAGTTTATTACTGTTGAAGCTGTTAAGAAAGGTGAAGCATTTGTTTTCTGTAAGGGGAAATGCAGAAGTGTGTTCATCGTAAAGGCACTCCAAAAGAAATTGCTCCGCTATGCAACGGAGCAGAAAATTAAATCCGGCTGTATATTCATTACACGAACAGGAAAGCCCGTCAGCCGTACAAATATCTGGAGAGATATGAAGAAACTCTGCAAAGAGGCAAATGTTAATCCAGATAAAGTATTCCCGCACAATCTCCGTCACCTGTTTGCAAGGGTATTTTATGGCATCGAAAAGGACATTGCCAAACTTGCCGATATTCTCGGTCACAGCAGTATCAATACCACACGCATTTATATAATCTCAACAGGTACAGAACACCGTCAGCGTATGAAAAATATGCGTTTGGTGATATAAAAATGCCCTGCCAAAAAGCAGAGCAACATAGTTGACATTATGTATTCAAAACAATAAATCAAGTGTTAATTCTAAACACTAATACATATTTAGATTACCACTATTCATTAAAAAATTCAATACATTTTTGTCGATATTATTTAAAAAAAGAAATGAGGGTTTGATTGTCACTAGCAGAACTCGGAGATTTCTTGAGTTGTTTAAAGTTATCCATGTTGCCTACATCACTGTCACCAGTAGTTTTAGCAGCATAGGCATGTTCAGCTTCGGTGTAAGAGGAAGCTTTTTCGCTTCCAGGCGTTGTCAGATCTGCAGGCGTGAATTTAGCAGCCTTACTCTTATCAGCGTCATCAGTATGCATACGATCTAAAACACCGTCTCTACCAATCTTCTTCCAAAGCTCAGCTTCATCAGACTTCTCTTCCTCAGATGTATAGGGAATAGTCGGATCAGATTCATTATCGTCCTTCACAATTTTCTGAGCGGAATAATACTCTACAAGTTGAGCACTGTTATCCGTGAGAATTTTATTTTTTCCATATGAAGTGCCATCTGTCAAACCATCAAAGTCGTTCTTATGAACTACACCATCTTCAGAAGGCATATGTTCTGTTCGGATAGCATCCAAGTATTTCTTTGTGGCACCGTCAACCTCATTCTTAACAGCATTGTTATAAGCTACGACAGCATCGAGCCATTTCTGCTGTTCAGCCGGATAGGTTTCTGTTATCATCGTAACGTACTCGTCATAAGCGGCTTCATAAGCATCTACAAGTTCTTTCAAACCAGAAGTCTGTGCTGCTACCAGAGGATCAGCAGTTGCATCAGCCTCGTCTTTCATAGCTTGCTTAACTTTAATCTCTGCCTTATCCCTGTTAGATTCAGCGGTTGCTCTGGTTTTAGTAGCAGTGTACAAAGTATCGGTCGCTTCTGCAAGAGCGTATGCGTATCCAGCATCAGCCTTTGTCTGGTCATATCTTGATTTAGCTGTATTGTAAGCACCAAGAGCATTTTCATAGGCTGTTTCGTCAAGAGCCAACTGAACCCTGTGCTTCAAGCAGGGCTTCTTTTGCCTCCTGCAAAGCCCGATTAGCATTATCCAATGCTTCTTGCTTGTTGGCATAATCGGCAGATTCGGCACTACCCGATTCGCTGTCGGTGTACCATGCTTCTAACCATAATGCACCCTCATCTGAAGCGGAGTTGTGATAAGTAATGTGAGGTGTTACATTCTTGATCTCTACGTCTTTTACATACTGAATGAGAGGATCGCATTTAATGATACCGTTTTCGCCTACACCAAGGTTACCATCCTCAAAAGCTTAAAGAGATGGGAATTGTGATATTATAGAATAACTAAGAAAGACAAAGGTGATGTACTGATTATGAAAATACAAGAATTCAGGGATAAACTTAAACAGTGTAATCGGGAGGATGTAGAAAAAATTGCTTCGGAACTGTATAAATTGTTACCTAAGAGCAAGAAAGAAGAGGATGCCGATCCGATAATTGCCGACATTATTTCAAGTAAAATTGAAGATAAAAAACAAAAGGCAAATGCGGCTCTCGATTTTGACTCTTTGAAGAATGATATAAATGAATTTCTGAATAATGTAGACAACAATCTATATATGATGCCAAACCGAATTGTGCCTAAAAATAAAAGGTCAAAGTGGAGATTTGAAGTAAAGAATTATATAAAAATGTTGAAAATGATACCAGTAGATGGAGAAAACGGCGAAGCAGCAGCTATTTTGCTCAGAGAATTGTATAAAAGACTGGCACATGGATGCGGATATTATATTTTCCCCACGGAAGACCCGTTTCAGTCGATTGGTATTAGGCAGCCCGATTTTTATGAAATGTTGGTAAATCGCACATTTGCCACCGGCTTTACAGATGCAAAAATAAGAAATATGCTTGAAGATGCTGCACTTGTATTTATAGACAGAAATTCGTTAAACAGCGAATTAGAGGCTATCTATGCCGCTTCGCTTACCACAAGTGATTTAAAGTACAAAGCGTTGGGGTTTATTAGGGAATATGTGGAGCAATATGAAGCTGAAATTGCGATACAAAAGAAAAATCGATCAAACAACAGTTATAGAATAAGGTGCTATATTGAGGAATTATGTGAAACCATGCTGATGATTTCAATACTCCTTTATGAACCGGAAGATGCTGTGGAATATTATTGGCAGCATGATAAAGAATCCGATAAAGAAATCACATTATACAAAATCTTAGATACGATAAGACAATTCGGAGATGAAAAGCTCTGGATAAGGGTATATGAAGATGGGCTTAAGAAAAACATAAAACCAAGAAATTCACTCCAAGAGTTGTATCAGGAATTGAAAAGCAAAAGTAACTGATAAAATTGGTGTTGAAAAACACAGCAGCAGGACATTTTGCTTTGTCCTTCCGTTTGGTCATTATCTGCGTGTTGACACACACCATTCCATGATAGTATAATGGTACAAAAATACGAGAGGTCTTATGATATGAAATTTGAAAATGTGTTTACCTATGCCTTTTACGGCAGAAACCGCTGTCTTGATATGAATGCAGGCGAAAATGATGATTTTGTTATCAACTGCTGTATCGAAATTTTCTGTATTCCTGACAATGCCGATGAAGAGGAACAGGAAGCCGCCTATGAAAATCCCGAACTTGCCGAGAAAATCGGAATGATTGAGGGACAGCTCGTACTTGGTTCTGAAATGATGAAGTTTGGAGAGAATGTGTATAATCAGTGTGATGATGCCGGTGCAAATACAGAGTTTGTTTATTCTGCATTGATGGAGAACAACGGACCTTTGTCGGAAGATCAGTATTTTGATTTGTTCATCATTGACGGCATTAACGCTCCCGAAGAATTGTTTGATACTATTCTTGACAAACTGCCCGAAATTCTCCTTACACACTACCACACAAGCCCCGAAATGATAGTTGTCAATCCTGCCCCACTCCCTTATGATGATAAAATTGGAGAAATAGAGCGTGAACTTGCAAGCGAGATACACGAAGAAATCTTGAAGCAGATGCAGGGACTGAAAGACCCAGATGAGCCTGTTTATCATATGACGGAAGATCAGTATTGCATACAAATGGGTGTCCGCTGTCCGGGAGAATCCTATCCTGCCGCTGCAAAAGATAAGGCAGTGTGGGAACGTTATGAGCGTAACGGCTTTTCAGAATGGAAGGACACGAGGGTGTTGTATAAAAACTTGGTACTGTAAAGAAAACAGCTGCAGAGTAGTCCGGTTTTTTCGGATGCTCTGCCGCTGTTGTTATTTTGTTCGGATATTGCAGCAGCAAAAAACATTTTTTATTGTACTGTATGAACACATTATATGTCACCAATTTTCCTTTTTGTGATATTATCATTGACGACTTCTTGTCCCTTGTAATATAATAGTGATAAACAAGTTCACCAATATTCCAAAATACAAGGAGGTGGGAACTGATCCACAGTATCTCTAAACAGTATAGCATATAGTCCTTGGAGAGGGACTTTAAACACTACTACTTTATAATACAAGGTAGTAGTATATTAAGCGCCCCGATTTTTACTACTTTCTTACTACTAACGACTGCTGTGTTTGCTCTGAATAGTCGGTTGTTTTGTAGATTTAGTCCCCCATTCTGTCAAATGGGCAGTAAAGGGAAAGAAACCTTACAGAATACTACATTTATTAAAAATTGAGAAAGGAAAAAAATTATGACATACCCCAGACCTTTATCAGAGAAAAGTATAAATAAACTGTTTGAGTCGTGGAAAACAGAAACAGTTGAGGTGTTACATCGTTATTATGAAGCATTTGCACTTCTCTATGGAAGTATTCAGCTTGCAGATGCATGGAAAATATTCAAGCAATTTGAACCCAAAATACATAAGAAACAGTTTATCGAATTTTCAACAATAGTTCGTAGGGAAAATGTTCCATACTATATTTTTGAAATTGACGAGATATATTGTGATGAACGGCGTTTTGAAACTGAACGTTATATTGTAAACAGGGAGATTATTTTAAGTGGTTATGGGAAATACAGATGGCTGTACACGATTGATGAAGAACAATGTGGAAAGCCATATTATGCAGGGAATGACTTACTTGAGGTAGCAAAACACCGCTGGTATGATCAAAAAATCAGGCAATTCATAAATAACATGATGTTTACGCAAGGAGAAAATGCCGGAAAACGATTTAATGAAGCATATTTTCTTACAGAGTTGGAAAAATTTAATCTTGAATATTACAAGAGTGAAACTAAGAGGGCAGAAATTCGTAAACAGGCAGAGATACCTTTCTCCGAAAAACTTATGAAAAGGATAATTTATTATACCGAATTTACAAAAAGTAGTGTATCCAATATTATTGATTATCTTAAAGAAAACGATTATGTGTTTGAGTCAGATGAAAAAGTAAATGAATTTATCGAATTGCTGCAAGAGTTTAATAATAAGTCGCACCTCTGGAAAAACTGCGGAAATACGCCTGAAGAATTGTTTGCTTTGCATGCATCGCAAATGCCGCAATCAATCAGCTTTGGTCCCGGCATACAAAAAGCCTTTGCCGATGGTACAATTGACCGTGAGGAGCTTATCCGTAAGATAAAGAAAATGGGTATTGAGGTGATAGATTAAATAAACGGATAAATTGACGATAGGGGTTTAATTATTACAGTCAAGAGATAAATATTATGAGGCAAGCACTGATTTAATTACGAAAAATAATTCTATATTTAGAATAATGAAATATAATAGGTTCAGACTGTGATATAATAAGTATACAAGCAAAAAGGGCAGGAGCGATTAATAATGAGCCGGATGACATTCAGCGATTATGAGTATAGTAAAAGAAAAAGACCAAAAGAGAAGAATTTCTTGATGGGTAGAATTTGTAAGGCCATATTATCCAAGTGAAAAGTGTGGCAGACCCACGAAGGGGATCGCGAAGATGCTGAGAATGTATCTCCTTCAGGTATGGTTCAATCTTTCAGATGAAGGCATCGAAGATGCAATCTATACAGCTACACATTCAGAAAATTTATGAGCATAAATTTCAATGAAGAACAAGTTCCCGATTCTACAACCCTGTTGAAATTCAGACATCTTCTGGAAAAGAATCATCTGGGAGAGCAGATGTTCAAGGCTATCAATTATATTCTCGAATAAAGCGGAGCAATGATGAAAGGTGGTACGATTGTAGACGCAACGATCATAAATGCACCGAGTTCAACGAAAATCAGGAGAATATGCTATTTTTACTCTATTTTTATCAGATTGGTGAAATAGTTTGTTACGATATCAATTTAGACTCGGAGCACTTTGTTTTATTCAGTGTTTCCTTGATACTTTTGAATATTACAGTGACAAATATTATGAATACCATATTTCGCCCGATCAGGATTTTAGTCAATTATTGATAACTGATGAAACAGAAGCTCTCTTTGTTATTATCTTTAGAGATTTTGGGCAACGCCAAAACAACGTGAGGCTATATTTAAAAGAGAAGAACAAGAAAAGATGAGATACAGGCTTAAGCAATATGGCAGTATCTTAGAGGAGGAAGAAGACATGACTGAACAGTATAAAAAAGCTTGTGCAGAGTTTTTGCATTATCTTAAAGGAATCCGTCAGTGTGATATTGATAGAATACCAAATAAACTTATGGATTTGATCAGGCGCAATGCCGACCCTGAGCATAAGTGCGATTTCGATTATACTCTTCCCTTACATGATTTGCAACTGATGGATGAAACGAGAGGGTTGATCGCTATGATTTGTTTGAATTATTGGTGTAGGACGAATGAAGAAAAACAAAGATTTATAGAACATTTAAAGAAAAATGAGCTTAAATACAAGCTTAAACAATACAGAAAAATGCTCGAAGAATACTGAAAGAGGAAAGGAAGATGTGCAATACCGATTGACACCAAAACCGCAAGAGCCTATTCCGAGGTTTATGAATTTCTTCATCATTTGGGTAGAGAATACATAGATAAACTCCCCCAAGAACTATTAGAACTTTTCGACACATATCGTGACAAATCCTATAACTATAAGATTAATACCAATGTATCCGGCAACGATCAGTTTTCAGATATGTCAAGAGAGGCAATTGCCTTGATTGCTTATCTCCATCTGGAATATTGGGCTACAGCCGAAGAACGAGAGAAACTTCTAAAGATCTTTGATAGAAACGAAAAGAAATATAAATTACAACAATATGACTTGCTTCTTGAAGAAAGAGAAGATTCTTGAACAGTAAGGATAAAAGTGGAAATATATGGAGGTATACGAAGAATATACAATAGCATACGCAGAAGTGTGGGAAATTTTATAATATCTTTGTGCAGAAGACTATAAAAAGATTCCACAGAGCAAATTGGAAGTTTTGATAAATATAGAAGTCGAACGTATGTTTTTTAATTGTGATCCCGACAAAACACTTGATGAACAGCATATTTCTAAAATTGCGAAAGTTGTAATCAGACTTCTCTTTAGGGATTATTGGGCTACACCGGAACAACGCGAGACTATTGTAAAAATGCGAGATTTAAAAAGAAAAGAACTACGGCTTCATAAAGTATGGTGAACTGATTGAAGACGATAAATAATTCATTCAAATGGTAAAAAAGATGAACAATACAGAATTGAAAGAAAATGGCTTGTCAACAGAAGAAGAATTTATTCAGAGTTTATCTCAGCAGGAGTTAGGCGAAGAATATGATTCATCCGGTGTGCCGCTTTATTATGCTGATGGAAAAGTTTACACAGATAATTCCGATGCACATACTTTAATTTTCGGAAATACCGGTTCTAAAAAAACAAGGAATTTTGTGATTCCAAGCGTTTATACAATGGGAATGGCCGGGGAATCTATGATTATTTCTGATCCAAAGGGAGAGATATACTGTAATACTTCGGGTTATCTGAGAAACAACGGCTATTCTATAATGGTTCTCAATTTAAGAGAACCTGAAAAAAGTTCTCAATGGAATCCGCTGATGTTGCCATATAAATACTATAGAGATGGAAAAGCAGATAAAGCTATTGAGATGATTTCCGACTTATGTATGCAATTAAAAGCACAGGTTCATGCTGAAATAGATTTGTACTGGGAAAATCAAGCAATGGATCTTTTGGTGGGAATGATTCTAATGCTTTTTGAGTGTGAAACTGATGAGAATAAAATACATATGGAAAGCATACAACGAATGCGTATGTATATTGCTTTAGAAAATACTACAGATGCGAAAAGTTGCGTGTTTTGGGATCTTATACGAACGTTTCCGGACAATTCTATAATACGATATAAACTTGCATCTATATATAATTTACGAAATGTAGAAAAAACCTTAAATTGTGTAGTGAGTACACTCGATTCCATGCTAAGATGCTTTATCTTTAACAAAAAACTTTTAAATCTCATGAGTTCAAGTAACATTAGTTTCGAAGCGATAGCACAGAAAAAAACGGCATTATATCTAATTACGCCGGATGAAAAAAAGACATATCATTTTTTGGTAAGTGTATTTGTTAAGCAATGTTATGAGTGCTTAATTGATTTTGCTCAGGAGAGTAATGACAGCTTTTTGCCACTCAGGATAAATTTTATTCTTGACGAGTTTTCAAATTTTCCAAGGATTGCTGATATGCCTGCTATGATTTCGGCTGCACGGAGTCGGAATATTCGTTTTTTGCTTATTGTCCAAAGTAAGCAACAGCTTCTGGCTGAATATGGCGATGACGCTGAAACGATAAAGTCAAACTGCAAAAACTGGATATATTTGTCATGCAGAGAATTGTCATTGCTGAGAGAAATTGAAGAATTATGTGGCACCTGTGAAATTGACGGAAAGCAATATCCACTTCTTACGATTACACAATTACAAAGATTACAGATTGGTTGGGAAGATAGTCAAGCTTTGATTTTACGATCTGGAATGGCGCCATTCATATCGTGGGTAAAAGACTTTTCAATATATCCACAGGCGAAATTTGAAAAATCTTGTTTTCCTAACACTGTAACTGAACCTCCAAACTGTTTTTCAGTGTTAAAATACGTACATGATAAATTGGCGATAGAATTAGAAAAGCAAGAGGAAGTAAGCTTAGATGGTTTGTTTGATGACTAAAAGTCCAAAGAAGGATGAATATGATACAAGAAATACGAGATGAATTATTCCGAATTGGTAAAAAAATAAATAGAGAACAGATTTTTCAATTATGTCCGATATATTTTTTTACGCATTGTGAAAAAAGTGATAAATGTATACAGTACATACTAAATGACCTTCGATATGATTTGGCAGAAAGAAATCTGTTCGCCTCAAAATCTAATATCCTCCTGCACTATCATTTGTCGTATGATAGTGCAGATTCTCAACTGAAATTACTTGACGAATCCGGAAATTATAAGAATAGTTTAGATCGTTGGCTATCTTATATTGGAGTAAAGTATCATTTTGATTGTGGAATTATCTTGATTAACATTGATGATAATGAAACTGTGCATGATTATTTATGGTGGAAACAGTTTTTTTTAGATGTGCATAAATATAAAAGGAAGTTCTTGTTTTTTATTTCAAGCAGATCATCTTCCTCAACTGTAATTTATTCCATGTTTGAAAAAGAATTTTTTACAATGATGTATCAAGTCGATGACTTTACAGCCGAAGATTATTTTGATAGGCTTATTGTACAAATAGAGGAGTATTCAATAACCTTAGATAGAACTACCAAAACAGAACTTAAAAATATGCTTGTGAAATATGAAAATGATATTAACTACCATGTGTTAGAATTATGGTTAAATTCTTTACTATGGAATTACTATAGCAATAAGGAAACTGGAACTCCCTTTTCCCTTGATTGCATTTCAGAAAAATTGCTGTGTCAAATTATAGAAAAATCTAGAGAGGATGATTCTTTAAAAATTGGATTTTGTTAAAATAACATTATCTTGCCAATTGCTTGAGATGTTGCACATGAGTAAGCAAAGAGATGGCTTGATATGAAGGATCTCTTGAAAAATATGTCTACTCCATACTGTTCTACCTCAAACCACTACCCATAGTTCCGTCACACCCCTCAAATAAAAGATCTGCACTTGCAGATGAAAGCTCAGCTTCTATTTGAAAGTCCAATTACATCGTCCCGTGTGAGAAATTCATACCCAACCGTTCATAATTTACAAGTCCAATATAAAATTTAAGGTTAATCATCGAAAATATCGCTATTTAACTTATTTTTCGGTGGTCGACCTTTTATTTGTTTAGGAGTGGACGTTTAGCGAACATTATGGTATAATAAAAAAATCCATAAGGAGTTGAAGAAAATGAGAAAGGCAACGATAGAAGAAGGAAAGATATGTCCAAATTGCAAGAAACAGGAAAACCAAATTAAGATAGGATATAACAGATCAGGAACTCAACGCTGCAGGTGTAAGGACTGCGGTACAAGGTATACACTTAATCCAAAAAAGCACGAATATCCTGATGAAACAAAGAAGCTTGCAATGAAAATGCATTATTCCGGAGTAAGTGGGAGAGGCGTGGGCAAAATTTTAGGCATGAATAAAGCTAATGTCTATAACCGGATAAAAAAACTAAATCCTAATGTTGAAAACTTGCCGTCGGAACGCGAGTTAGATGAACTTTATTGGTTTGTAGACAAAAAAGGTACTTGCGAAACTCGTGAAAATGTTTATTTAATAACGATGATAAGCCGAAATCCACGTTTGATAGTCGGTTTTGACGTTGCGTCTGATAAATCGAGTGAACGAATACAAAATATTGTTGACAATTCACCCGAAGCTGATTTTTATTATACAGATGGATATTTAGGATACATTGATGTCGTTTATCCCGGCAAACATATTCGCAATGTACGAGATAAAAAAGATACTCATAACGTTGAAAGTATAAATGCTGATTTACGACATTATATCCCTGCCCTTGCAAGGAGAAGCAGATGTTTTGCTCGAAAAAATTAAAACACTTTATTCTGTTGTTTTCGTATTTATCGATGCTTTTAACCGTTTCGGATTAGCCAAATATAAATACCGTCAGCGAAAGAAAAATGGTGAATTGCCTTTTTCTGTTGTTGATTTTCTTTAACAACGCCCTTAGCCACTTCTGTTTTCTGCTATCCGTTGAATTTTCACAGACTTTATGGTATCATTGAAATAGATTATGAAGAAGGGCGTTGGATTTTATGGGAACTTATCTTAATCCCGGCAATAGTGGATTTGCAGAAATCTTAAAAGGCGACTATCAGGATAAGACCGGTATGATTGGTTTGATAAACGAAAAAATATGTACTCCGAACAAACTGATATGTATAAGCCGTCCCCGCCGTTTTGGCAAATCTTATGCAGCACAAATGTTGTGTGCCTATTATGATCACACTTGTGATTCTCATTGCCTTTTTGATGATAAAGAAGTTGCTAAAACAGAATATTATGGAGACTTTATCAATAAGTTTAATATTATTTATTTGGATATGACTAACTTACTTGGAAAAGTAACACCGGAATCGCTTATCAGCTTTATTGAAAAAAGCGTTACCGAAGAACTGCTTGCAGAGTACCCAAAATTAAAAAGAGGCTTAACCTTTGATCAAACATTGATAAACACTGTAGAATCGGGAAATCCAAAATTTATCATGATAATTGACGAATGGGATGCACCGATAAGAGAAACCCCTCAGATTACTAAGGAGTATCTGCTTTTTTTAAGAATGCTTTTCAAGAGCAGTAATACGACATCAAAGATATTTGCCGCAGCATATATGACGGGTATTTTGCCAATCAAAAAGGATAAGGGGCAATCGGCAGTATCGGATTTTAAAGAGTTTACCGCTACAAAACCCTATATGTTTGCAAAATATTTTGGATTTACGGAAGATGAAGTAAAAAAAATTTGCAGTGAATATGACATGGATTTTGATGAAGCAAAGAAATGGTACGATGGCTATTCCTTTGCCAGGGCTGAATCAATATATAATCCATATTCCGTTATGATGGCAATGACTATGGGGGAATATGAATCATATTGGAAACAAACATCCGTTGCGGAAAATCTTGTGACTTATATTAATATGAACTTTGAAAATCTTCAGTCGGATATTCTTAAGCTAATTGCAGGGGAGCAGCTGAAAGTTAATGTTACAAATTTTCAAAATGATTTTCAGACTTTTAAATCAAAAGACGATGTACTGACACTTCTGATCCATCTTGGCTATCTTGCTTATGACAGCAAGGAAAAACGTGTAAGGATTCCGAATGAAGAAGTCCGTCTTGAATTTGATGGATTGCTGCAAAATGCAGAGCATACGAAATTAGCAAAGCTGATATCGGATTCTGAAAAACTCCTGCAGGACACCCTTAACGGAAATGAAGATGCAGTAGCCAATTCCATTGTGCGTGTAAGAAATACTAATTATGCTCCGATGTTTTATAACAACGAGCAGGCACTTAGGTATGTTATCAAATTTGCGTATATCGTATGTATTGATTACTATCTGAAAGTAGAGGAACTGCCCACAGGACACGGCATTGCTGATGTAGTGTTTCTGCCCAAGCGTGATACTTCTCTTCCGGCAATGATAATAGAACTTAAATGGAACCAAACGGCAGAAGGAGCTATCAAACAAATTAAAGAAAAAGACTATCCAAGTCTTATCAGTAAATATACAGGTGATATACTGCTGGTGGGTATTAACTATGACGAAGATACAAAAAAGCATTCCTGCAAAATAGAAAAAATAAAATGGCGGCAAGAAAATACAGATAGGAAGTATGGAGAGTAAAAAATGAAAGCAAATAGAATGTGGCTTTTTTCGGATGTTCTGGAAAAAAATAAAAGGGTGTTCAAAGTTCCGGTTTATCAACGAAATTATGACTGGAACAATATTCAATGCGAGAAACTGTTTCAAGACATTATAAATGCGAATGTAAATAATTGTCAGCATTTTACAGGTACTGTTGTTTACATAGATGATATAAATGGTGGCAGTGGGTTAAATGAGGTTTTGATTATAGATGGACAGCAACGTATTACAACTGTATATATTCTCCTCAAGGCACTGTATGATGCATCGAAAGGTGTTTCTGTTAGGGTTGAAAGTGAAATTGAGGAGATAATGTTTAACCGACACTGCGATGAAAAATACAAAGTTAAGCTTAAACCGGTCAAGATGGATAATGAGCAGTTGATACTCCTTATCAAAGACAAAATAGAGGAGATGGACAGAAATTCTAATGTTTATAAAAACTACATCCTTTTCAAGGAGCTTATTAGAAAAACACTTGAGAATGGTTTGGAACTTAACGATATATTGAACGGTATAAAGAAACTTGAAATCGTGGAAATAATACTTGATAAATTGCAAGGGGATAATCCACAGAAGATTTTTGAATCAATTAATTCGACAGGCTTAGAATTGAGTCTTGCTGATTTGATTCGTAATTATCTGCTTATGGATGATGCACAACAAAATGAATTGTACACAGAATACTGGTTGGTAATTGAGAAAAACGTTGGTTACAGCAACTTGGGCGACTTCGTTATTAACTATCTAAATTCTCAAATCTCTAAGTCAGTAAACAGTAAGAATGCCTATAGGCTCTTCAAGGAACATTGTGAGTAAAATAATCTTAGTCATAGAGATATTCTTACAGGATTGCGCAGAACTTCAAAATATTACGGAGCTTTCATAGGTGAAAGCAAGTTCTATAGTTCAGAGGTGACAAATTACTTAAATGCATTTAATACAATTAAGCAGACCACTGTTTTGCCGTTGCTGTTCAAGATTTTTGATGATTATGAAGATAAGTATATTGATGAAAACATATTATGTAAAGTGTTGGATTATTTACTCACCTATTTCATCAGAACAACAGCCTGTGAAATAAACAAAAACATGGCTAAGTTTATGAAATCACTTTATGCGAGGGTCATTGGCAACAGTTACGAAAATTATTATCAAAAATTCGTAATGTTTTTAAATGATATTCGTACAAATGACCGTATGCCAACCAACAAGGAGTTTAAAGAGGCATTGATTTATAAGCCGCTTTATAAAAAGAATATATGCAAGTATCTCCTTTCGGTTATCGAAAATTCAACAAAGGAACATATAGACATTAGTAACCTTACTATCGAGCATATACTACCGCAAAAAGAAAATGCAGCTGTTTGGAAAAAAGAAGTGGGCGAGAATTATGGCAGTGTATATGAATTATACTTACACACACTTGGTAACCTTACTATAACAGGTCACAACAGCGAATTAGGAACAAAGTCGTTTGCGGAAAAGAAAAAAATTATCCAAGAAAATTCGAAAGCCAATATTCTCAATAGGGATGTTCTGTCGGCAGATAGGTGGAATGAGCATACTATATTAAGTAGAGCACGTATACTTTCTGACATACTGATACACGAATTTGAGTATGTGGATTTGCATGCAAATTTAGATGATGATACCGGATTATCGTTTGATGTAAATAGTGATTTCGATTTTGCTAACACTAAGCCAGCGGAATTTGCCTTTGCTGGTGAACATACGAAGGTTACGAGTTGGGCTGATTTATTGGCTAAGATAATAAACATAGCGTATGATCTCGATGCAGAAACAATAACAGAACTTGCCGCTGAGGATTATTCAATACCGAATGCCAAAAGAATCTATATATCGAATGACCAACGAAAAATTCGTAAACCGAAGCAAATCGATAGCAGCGGGATATACTTTGAGACCAATCTATCTGCTAATAATATTATTTCTTTCGTTAAAGACCTGCTCGTGAAAATGCAGTTAGAAACAGATGATTTTAGTTTCTCGTTGTCCAAAAAATCCCATTCAATATTAATGATGAGGACCTTGGGCTGAAGGGATGATTGGGACCGATAAATTGTTTTATTGCTTTGTAGAAGAATTGATTAAGAAGTCGCTGATAGATGAATTTGAAGTAGAGAGCCTTAAATCCAAGGAATATACAAAAAATCTGTTTCACGCTACAGATTATTCTGCTTTTGCTAACAGCAGAAATGATAATATGGGAAATTCTACTTACAAGCGATATCGAGCAAAACCGGTTACTTTCAATGGAACAGATATTTTTGTTTCTACGCAGTTTTACGATTCGGACAGAGATGCAATAATTGAATGGTATAGAAAACATCTTTGATTGATAAAGAATCTATTTAAAGAATAGGCACTTTGGAACAGTGTGAAAGCACGGCGGAAGTCAATATCGTTCGGGTACAATTTGCACCCAAGCCATAGGAAATGCACCCAAAACAGGGATTTCGTTCATTTGCAGCATTTTTTATATGGGGTGATGTTATGAATATTGAAAAGACAAAATCATTTTATAAAAAAATAAAATCTGATGAACTATGTAACTGTGCTTATTGTCAAAATTATTTTCGGGAAATTAAAGCATCTTATCCGACACTTACAGAATATTTGAACAATTTGGGTATTGATATTGAAAAGCCTTTTGAAACGATGCCGCTTGAGCCTGATGAATCAGGATATATTGAATATATATGTGCACAATATATTGTTTGTGGTACACCTGATGATTTTATGAAAGAAACCGTAGGTTCAGTTGAAGTGGATATTGCTGAATATCATCCGTCAACGGCAATAGAAGAAAATCATTTTTTAATTGAGGTGTATCCTATTCGCTTAAAATGGGTTATGTAGATAAATTAAAAATGTCTTACACAGACAAAATAGTAAATCACCACATAGATTTTGAAAGCGGTGAATTTATTTCTTCGTTGAAACATATAGAATTGTTTGAATCACAGTGACTTTCAACAGATAAAAACATTTTTTGACCGATATGTTCTCGCAGATCGAAGATACATTTTTCCGCGCGCTTGGGTCGAAAACACTGGAACGAAAACCCGGCAAAAATCGATTTGAGCGACGCCGCGGCTGACTTTGGCAAATGTGAAATCACCGATCAGGATATGGTCGCGATCGCCATGCCGTCCTTTGTTGGACGTGCGCCTACCGTGGCAATTGAGCGGCTTAAGAAAATTCACGGAAACGGCGCAAGCTGTGTCCTCGTCTGCTTCTATGGAAACCGGGTCTACGAGGATACGCTTGTTGAGATGTAGAACGCCTCAAAGGAATGCGGTTTTCAAGTGACAGCGGCAATCTTGGCTGTTGCTGAGCATTCCATCATGCCGCAGTATGCCACAGGCAGACCGGATGAGGCGGATCGGAAACTTTTCATCCCCAAATCCGGCTTCCTTCAGACTCCACCCCACGATGGACGCCCTTGCCTTCGGCTAACAGTTCCTACTGCCAAGTCTGTAGTGGACTTTCACCACCAAGTAATAATGCGTGCCGAGCACACAAAGTAAGGGCTGCCGCACTGCGTTTTTTTACGCTTGTGCGACAGCCCCTTTCAGCAGATGTTCAAGAAGTCATAAAGTCGGCAATATAGTCGAAGGTGGTAGTTCTCACCGAGAAAATCGCTGTTTGCGGTAGATTTCTTCATATTTGGGTGGTATAAGAAATGCTTTTACTTTTCTTTCAGAGAATTATTCCTTTTCGATCCCGTTTCCGAGCCTTTTGAATGTTCTACGGCAGATGATATAAGACACAATTACGGTCAATGCGTCCGAAATAAACTGCGTCCAGATTATTCCGTAAAGCCCAACAGCCGAATTCATAACGAAGAGCAGCGGAATATGGAAGATACCCTGACGACAGGCTGCCAGAAACAGCGACTCTTTACCCTTTCCCATTGCCTGCATTGTATATGTCATGTGGAAATTGCATATAGTCAGAGGCGTAGCAAGGCACATGATACGCAGGAAGCTTGTGGTAAGCTCGGTTGTCTGCGCATCCTTTATAAAAATCCATGCAATATTTCCCGCAAAAATTTCAAATACAATAATACAAATTGCGGCAAAAGCAAGTCCCGCAATTCTTGAGAAGTTTATGGTTTTGCGCATTCGCTTGTAATTCCCGGATGCGTAATTATAGGAAATCAGCGGTATCATACCTTGGCACAGTCCCGTCCCTACATTGTTTGGCAGCATTTCCAGTTTCTTTACAATACCTACGCCGGCAACGGCAATATCACCATATCCCGCTACAAGCTTGTTATTTATCATAATGGACACGCATACAAGAATACTGCTTATCGCGGACGGGAAGCCTACGGAAAGTGTTTTGCTCGTGAAACGCAGTCCCATTGGGAGTTGGCGTATGGATACAGACAAAACGGTTTCCTTTCTGATTTTGTAATACACCGCAAGATAATAAATAAGCGAGACTATGTTGGAAATCATCGTGGCAACTGCCGCTCCTGTTACTTCCATTCCTTTCGGAAAAACAAAGAACATAAAAATAGGGTCTAAAATAATGTTTAACACTCCGCCCATACTAAGCCCGAATCACGCTTTGCCTCCGTGTCCCTCGCTCCGCAAAAGCTGAGACAAAGCCATACTCAAAGAGGCGGGAATACCGCCAACCACAACGACCCAAAGTGTATAATCCTTTGAAAAACCCAGTGTATTTTCGCTTGCTCCCATAGCCTTAAGAATAGGGTCCATAAAGAAAAGGCAAATTAGGCAGTACACAGCGGTAACTATAATAGTTCCATAAAAGCTGAACGAGCTTACCGCCTTTGCTTCCTCTGTTTTTTTCTGCCCGAGCAAACGGGAAATCAAGCTGCCACCGCCGATGCCGAACAGGTTTGCCGTAGCGTTCAGCATAAAAAACAGCACGTAAGTTATGGAAAGCGCCGCAACTTTATAAGGGTCGTTTGTTTGACCGATGAAGAATGTATCAGCCATATTGTAAATCATAACGATAAGCTGGCTGATAATCGTTGGAATAGCAAGGGATGCTAATGCTTTTGGAACCGGCGTATTTTCAAAAAGCTCAGTATTATTTTCCAAGTGTAACACCTCCTGACTGCCAGCGAAGCATTCTTGTCTCTTCTTCCGGAAAACCATAATAATTACGGGAGAGCGACAGATACACTGTGCGTTCTTCCTCTGTCATGTGTGATGCCGCATGGAACTCTGCTTCCGCAAGCAATACGACCGTGCTGTTCACAAGTGTCCGTCCCGATTCCGTAAGCTGAACTAATTTCCGGTTACCGGTGTGTGGTACAGCGGATAGCGTTACATATCCTTTCGTGCTTAAATTCTGCACCGCTGAATTGATGGTTTGTTTTGGGAAAACCCATTTGTCCACTAAGTCCTGTTGTGACATCTTTCCGTCCGCATCCATAAGGGCGTACAAAATCCACAGCACCGTGTCGGACAAGCCGGAATATACGGCAATATCGTGATAAAGGGCTTCATAGGCTCTTTTTTGCCTGTTACGCTGAACAATCCACTCTCTGTAATTTTTAGTCATAGAAACCTCCCGCAAAATAAAAGTATCTGATTTCGGACTATATATTAAAGCATAGACTGAAATCAAACCCTTGTCAACTGCTGAAATTTAGCAATTTTTATCGTATTTTAAGTAAAAATTAGTGAGAATAACGATAATAGTGAGGGTTAGACAGACGTTTTTAGCCATAATAACGTGGCTATTTATACTTTGTGCTTTTTGCGTTCAAACTCCCGCCGAACAGCTACCGTAAGTTTAATAAGGAGTCCCTGTGCCAAGCCCGTGATAAGCTGGAGCGCGGCATCGAGAATCAGTGGAAGGTTCGCAATCAAAGTTTCCGCAATGGACACGACCGTCTGCACAATCGTGGGAACCAGCGTAGGCAGGGAGACTGCGATCCCGGCTGCAGTTCGGCGGAGATTTGGTTTTTTACGCCTGAAAAGGTGCGTTTCAGCGTGACCATCGAATCGGTGTAATTGACCGCCGCCGTGACCGCATCGTCCCCGGCGTCTTTTACCTCGTCGCCGAACTCGTCCGCCTGTTTTTCGGCGTCGTCAAATTCTTCGGCAGTCTTTTTCAGAGCGGCGTTATTTTGTTCGACTTCGCGTTCTATGCCGTTGAGAGCGGCTTCGGCGTTGTTCAGTTGGATCTGCCAGTTTTGTGTGCGCTTGTCGTTTTCACCGAAAAACTCGGCGGCATTTTTCACTAATTTTTAACTTTAGCAGTCAAACAATAAAGTAAAAGTATAAATATTTTTTTTACGTCAAAATTATAATCGAGAGGTGATTGTAATGCAATTAAGAACGGATCTTGCAATAGAGGCTCACGAACTTACGGGCAGGCAAACAGAAGGCATAGAATTTTCAGACATCAAAAAAGGCGGAATAAAAGCGACAAAAATGAAAGTCAGCACTCCCAAAGCCGCCGAAAACATCGGTAAACCCTGCGGGACCTATATAACCTTTGAAAACCTGATGCTTACAGATGATTTTACGGACGCTAAGGAAAAAATCACTGCGATAGCCGATGAAATATACTCCTTACTGCCAAAAAGCGGTTTGGTTCTTGCAGTAGGTTTGGGAAATATAACTATCACGCCCGACGCCGTAGGTCCGAAAAGCGCCCGATATATACTTGCCACACGCCACATCAGCGGAGAACTGGCAAGATCATCGGGTTTGGATAAGCTGCGCCCAGTTTCGGTTATGGCTCCGGGGGTATTAGGACAAACAGGTATTGAATCAAGTGAACTTATTTCGTCACTTGTAAGTAAGCTGAAACCGTCTGCGGTTATTGCAATCGACGCCCTTGCGTCAAGGAATCTATCAAGGCTGGGCTGTACGGTTCAAATTTGTGACAGCGGTATATCTCCCGGAGCAGGCGTAGGAAATCACAGACTGCGCTTAGACAGCAACAGTCTTGGTGTTCCTGTAATAGCAATAGGAATACCTACTGTTGTTGATGCGTTAACTCTTGCTTATGATCTTCTTTCCGAAACTGATACCTCGCATATTGACCAAACGGTTCAGCCGAGGGGGGAACAAATGATAGTCACTCCCCGTGAAATAGATATTTTGACCGAAAGAGCGTCAAGACTTATAGGTATGTCCGTTAACTGCGCGCTTCAACGCAGTTTTGATTATGACACGCTTGTATCCCTTGTATCATAAATTTAATCGCTCCCGCATAAAAATTGACAAATGTGTTAAATCAATTTCTTTCGGGAGGATAATAAATGAAAAGCATAAAAAACAAGCTCCGCACCGCTTTCATATCCTTAATTTCAACCGTATTGATATGCACCGCAATTTTATGTGTTGCCGTCAGAATTGCCGACTCGTCACCAAGCCCGTCGGTTGACTTGTTGGCGGCGGAAATGATCTTCCCGACCGGAAACACAAAATATACGGAAAATTCGATTTCAAATCCCAAAAAGGAAACCGCCGAGTCTGCGGAACCCGAACAAAAAAATGAGAGCAGAGCAGAACCGGACAACACCGCCGCAGACAGCTCGGAAACTGTTTCAAAACCCGAATCCGTCAGCGAAAAGAAAGAGAGCGAATCTTCAAAAAATAAAGACGACAAATTTGAGGCATCTGTCCCAACGGATAAGGAAATCAAAAAATATGACGAAAGCCACGAGGGAGAGGAAAAATATCCCGTAACAGAATTTACTGTTACCGAGGGAAACGAATCCTACAAAAACATTCAAATAAAAAATGCGTCATCGACCGATATTGATATAAAATCCGAGCTTAACGGAAAGCTCGGATTTACAATTGAAGATACCGACAAACCTCAGGTTCTTATATATCACACACACACAAGCGAGAGCTTTTTGAAATACGACACAGGCTATTTTTACGAAAGTTTTTATCCAAGAACAACCAACGAATCAGAAAATGTATGTGCCGTCGGTGAGGAAATTGCAAAACAGCTTAACAGCGCAGGAATTAAAACCATTCACGATACAACGGTACACGATTACCCAAGCTATAACGGAGCATACGACCGAAGTCTTGAAACCATAAACAAATACTTAAAAAAATATCCTACAATAAAGGTGGTTTTGGATATTCACCGTGACGGAATAGGTACGGACACCGCAAAGTCAAAGCCCGTATTTACGGCAGACGGAAAAAAAGCCGCTCAAGTTATGATTCTTGCAGGATACAATTATGATGACTGCGAAGAATTTAAAGACTGGGAATATAATCTGCGGTTTGCCCTGCAAATTCAAAACAACGCTTCAAAAATGTATCCCGAAATGATGCGTCCGTTATCATTCGCAGATTTTATGTATAATATGAACGTAAATACAGGTTCACTTTTAATTGAAATAGGCGCAGAATCCAACACAATAGAGGAGGTCAAATATTCGGGCTATCTTTTGGGAAAGGTTTTGTGCAAGACACTGAAAAAGTAGAATAATGGCATTTTTTGTTGTATGGCGTATTTTTTTCTGATATAATGTATACAAAAAATTAAGTAAAATAAATTCGGTTGGTGAATAATATGTGGAAAAGAAAATGTAAAATTATGTTTACAGTCACCGTACTTATCGGCATATTTCTTTTATCCGCTTTACCCGTATCGGCAATCGAAGAATCGTCGGACGGTTCACAAACAGTTCAATCTCAAGCTGAAGAATCCTCATCGCAATATAACGACATACAAGAAAGCTCCGTTCTTGAAAGTTCCGACATTGAAAGTTCCGTTTCGGAATCAACGTATAATGAGGAGTTGTCCGAACAGTCCTATTATGAAGAACCTGAAAATACGGAAAGCTATGATGAAGAGAGCTACTATTCAGAAAGCAGCTATGAAGAAAGCACATACAACGAGGAAACATACGATAATGATGACAGTCAGGACGAAAGCACGGCTGAAGAATCTTACGAAAGCAGTACCGAAGAAATTTCCGAGGAATCGGAAATTTCCGAATATTCGGATACTTTTTCGGACACTTTGGGAATAGACCCGTTCGATTTCACATACAGTCTTGATACCGTAATTCCGGCAGAAAGAGAAGATTATATTTCGCCTAAGCAAGAAAGTGAAAACAAACTTGTCGAGGAAAGCCTAAAAGCCGCAGCGGCAGCTCTTTTAAGCTCTCCCCCTATGCCATACGAAGAAATCACAAACAATCCCATTGCCAACGCAAAGAAAAACGATACGGAAGGTTCATTTCTTACAGGTATAATAATATGGTCAATTATAGGAATAATTGTTACATCAACGCTTATTATAATTTTCAACTCAAAGGGAGGAAAAAAAATAAGACGTAACAGGTACAAAAGCACCTCTATTACAAGAATGAACGGTAAAAAAAATAAAAGCAAATATATAAAATAAGGCGGC
>CANQBK010000034.1 GCA_947589485.1 uncultured Clostridia bacterium
GAGTTCCACCAATATGCCTTAACAGTATCCCACTTTGTCTGTGAGTTGTCAAAGTATATATAGTCTGTAATAAGCGATTCGTAATATTCGGGTGTATCGGTCGTAGACTCATCAGCCGACGGTTCATCTGTTGAAGGCTCGTCTGCCGAGGGTTCGTCCTCCGAAGGTTCGCCTGTGGACGGCTCTTGAGGTGTTCCGCTGCTGCCGAGGTCTAACCACTTTGTGCCGTCATAGAGCTTTTTGTCTGTATAAGACATTGTAAGACCCGTCTGCATTGCGCCGGGTATCTGGTCACCGCTGCCGTTGTTAAATATTACCATTATATGGCTGCATTCCGCAAACTGTTCGGGAAGTTCGTAGCTGTAATAGTCGTCACCGCAGTCGGTCATTTCAACGCCGGGCCATTCGCCGTTTGTTATTACGTTACTCGGGTCGCTTTCGTCATATACATAAACATTAACTGTTGTCCAAGCCGTATCCTTGTTATCGAACACAACTCCGCCATTGTTAAGCTCCGGCAAAGGTCTGTTCGCTTCTTTTATATACTTATATGTTGCGCTTACTTCCTTGCCGTCCGAACCAATACCTGTAAGTGTAACGGTAATTACAGTTCCGGCTTCTGACGCCGCACCTATTTCAATAGTATCACCGTTTTGGAAAGAGCCCGACGCACCCTCGGACGTTGTATATTTGCCGTCCGTTACGTCCTTTGCGTTAAGGGTAACGGTAAGTGTATCGTCCGTAAACTTTGTATCGGTTTCCGGAGAAGCATAAACTCTGCTGTTAAAGCTCGAATCGTATACAACGGCAATACCGCTGCTGCCTACCGTACCGGTAATTTCTGTTTCGGTAACGGTAAATTCGTTTCCTGTAATTTCGTCTTTATAAGTACCGGGCTTTGCGTAGCCGCCGCCGTTTTCTACCGTAACTTCACCGCTACCGCTGCCGCATACTATAACTGCGCCGCCGCCCTGACGGGTAATAACCGAACAGTTATTTGACGTTGTGTAATATGAATCCAAACCGTTCATTGCGTTATGGAAATGGTTAACTGCGGCAACCTCATCGCTTGTAAAGTGCATACTGCCCTTTACGCCTATTCTTATGCTGTCCCTTGCCGTAGCCTCCGGACGTGAAAGATAAAGCGCGGAAGAAGCGTTCTGCGAAGCCGCAACCGCATAAGCACGGTCTATAATATTCTGAGATACGCCGTTGGAATCCTGACCCTCGCCGTTTGAATATGTATCGTGGCTTTCGCCCCAATATACGAGCCTATCCGCAGTAACACCTCTGTTTACCCAGTTGCCGTTAGTTTCCGGAGCATTGCCGTTTTTGAACGAACTGAGAAGTGACGATGCGTATGAGCTGTCGGTAACAGACATATAGTCGGTATATTCAACCATAAGATTCTCGCTGCCCTTGTCTGTCGGACCGGTAAGGATCTCACCGTAGTTGTACAGACCCTCGGAGGTAACTGCCGGCCAGAAACCGCATCCCTCGCTCGGAAGTCCGATATGCTTTGCGGCGTCCCAACGTATACCGTCAACGCCTATGTCTTTAAGCTCCTTGACGTAATCGGCAACGACCTTTTGTACATATTCGTTTTCGGAATTAAGATCCGTCATACCTATGTCACCGTGAGTTACCTGCTCGCGGTCGTTCCAGTTTGAAACCTCGCCGTAATCGTGCCAATATTCGTCAGGCTTTAAATCCTCCTGAATATTCTCGTGGTTGTCGGCAAGATGGTTGGCAACAACATCAACTATGACCTTTATGCCGTATGCGTCCGCAGCTTCACAAAGTTCTTTAAGCTCTTCCTTTGTACCAAGCTCGCTTGTTCCGACATAAAATCCGAGCGGCTGATAGAGCCAGTACCATGCACCCTCGCCCTCACTCGGCTGTGCAGGCGATGTCTGAATCGACGTAAAGCCTGCCTTAGCAATGTTTTCAAGCTCATCTTTAATGTCGGTATATTTCCAGTCGAAGCAGTGCAAAATCGTGCCGTCCTGAATATTATCGACAAGTTCATAGTTGTCTGATGCGGCGTTGGCGGGCTTAAGAGCCATTGTTCCCATTCCCGCAAATGCGGAAACCGCAAGTGCGGCAGTAAGCGCCGTGCATATTACACGCTTACGGATACCGCGCTGTTTTTCTGTAATCATAAAAAATCACTCTCCCGAAAAAAACAGATTATCGTATATTACATTGTATCACTTTTGATAAGCGTATGTAAAGAAGTAATTTTTCACATTGCTTTTTGCCTCCCGTATTTTCAAACAGACAGTCAGTCGGAAACCAAAAACATATACAATATTTACAATTTTTTTAAATAACATTTTGCATTACAAACAACATTTAAACATATTTTTGTAGGTACTGTTGTAAATATAAAGTACAAAATTGTACATAACAACGATTAAATTAAAAGCCGTACCGCATACCCGTAAAAGTATATATTTACTGTTCCGAAAAGCAATCAGGAATTTTTTCCGCATACAGCTTTGCCCTTTCATAGTCCTCGGGATATGTAATCTTTATGTTTGACACATCTCCGTTTATAAGCCTTACGTCATATCCGCACAGCCTGTACATACCGCATACATCGGTCATCATTGAGCGTTCTTCTTCACATACGGAGTTATACACACTTTTGAACGTATCCGCTTTAAAGGTCTGCGGAGTTTGTACCAAACGCAGCTTGCTCCTGTCCGGAAATGCGTCCGCACAGGCTCCGTTTTCGGAAACGACCACAGTATCCGTAACGGGAACTGCCGCCGTACATATATCGCAAAATTCCATTGCCTTTATGCTGTCACTGATAATCCTTTCGGAAACAAAAGGTCTTACCGCATCATGAGTAATGACCGTGTCACGTTCGGACAGTCCGAATTTTTTTTCCGCTTCGGCAATAATATTCATTATTGTACCGTTGCGGTCCGCTCCGCCGTTAACAACGGTAACATTGTCCATTCCTTTAAAATATTTTTCGGCAAGCCCGTCCATATAATCTCTCCATAAAGGGTTTACGCCGATAATCAAAGCGTCCGTCAAACCGCTTGACAAAAATCGTTCCGCCGTATAAACGGCAATCGGCTTTCCGTCAAGCTCCAAAAACTGTTTTGGAAGCTCTCCTCCCATACGCTCGCCCTTGCCTCCGGCTACGATTCCGACTATAACCATTTTATACCCTCCTTTAATGTTATCTAAAATTTATCGTGCCAAGTTTTACCTTGACACGATAAATACCGTCACCTCTGCGCCAAGCGGCGGAAATCCGTTATTCCGGCGCAGGATTTATCTTTGACGGCTTTCTTCAATTTCTTTTTTACGCATAAACTTCTTATATCTTCTGCAAAACCAAAGTACCGCTATTCCCATTATGATAACTTCAGAAGATATTATAAGCAGGCTGTATTTGTTGCTGTTCGTTTCGCTTACGGTGACCACGCAGGTTTTGGATATTTTCCCGTCAAGAGTCGAAAAAGTAACATTAGCCTTTCCGCCCGCAACAGCCGTTATTCTGCCGTCAGCGTCCACGGTTACAACATTTACATCTGACGAAACCCCTCTCAAGGTGGGAGTACCCACGTTTGCAGGGCGTACCTTATACGTCATATCATAAGATTCCCCGCTGTTAAGCATAAGGGAAGATGCGTCAAGAGTAATATCGCTTATATTACCGGTCGATACTTTTTCCTCTTGGCAAAGCATAACAAGCTCACTGCCGTTGATTATACAGGATATGTTCATATCGTAAGCAAATATCGTGACATCGGTCGAACAAACAGCCCTCGACGAATTTTCGTCATTGTATACATACATATCATAATTACCGCTTACAATATCCTCAAAATAAAACTTTCCCTCACTGTCGGTAACCGCCTTTACGGATTCTGCGGGTCCTTTAAGCTCCACAACCATATTCCGCTTTTTCTCTCCCGCAATCGAATACAGCACGCCGTTAACAGCCACTTTTGTGTTGGACTCGGCGGTTTTTGATATGACCTTTACCATACATTTTTTAGAAACAGCGGAGCTTGACGTTTCAAATGTTATGACTGCGGCTCCCGGCTTTATTGCGGTTATCTTGCCCTCTTTGTCGATTTTCGCAACCGACTCATCGGACGAAAACACATATACGCTTTTGTCCGTAGCATCGTCCGGCGAAACCTCCGCTTTTACTTTTTTGGTATCCCCAACCGTCATTACAAGGTTCTGTTCGCTTATGGAAATATCTTTCGGTGCGTTTCCGCTTACGACCTTTACATTACACTTTGATTTTATGTCGGTACCGACGACCGCATAAACCTCCGCACTGCCCGAAGAAATCGCAGTAACAAGTCCGTCGTCGCTTATTGTTACTATTCTTTCGTCCGACGAGGTGAATTTTACGTTCGGAATGGATTTTGTCAGTGTAAGGCGATAAGTTTCAAGGGCATACAGATTAAGGTTTGCACGGCTGAACCTTACTTCCGAAGCCGCGTCGGCTCCGAGTGCAAAAACTCCGAAAATCATTGCGATTATCATAAAAATACTCAATGTTCGTTTTTTCATAAATGTACTATCTCCTTATTTTTGGGTTGCTCTGCTGAATCGAAGTTCCTGTCAAGAATTTTCAAAAGGGTCGGACGTACATTTTCAACAAGATATTTTTCGTCAAGCCTTGCACACGTTTTCAGCTTTTCATATACTTCGCCGTCCGAAAGTATCCCGTCAATTTTTGAACATATATCGCCGACATCGTTCCCGTCAAAAAGGAAACCGTTAACGCCTTCCTCTATAAGCTCTCTATGACCCTTTATATTCGACACTGTGGCAGGCAGACCGCAGTAAAGCGCTTCCATTACGTTAAACGGCATACCCTCCATTTTTGATGCGGAAACAAGCAAATCCGAACTGCGGTAAAGCAAGTTTACATCTTTTACCTGTCCGAGAAATTTTATACAGCCCGTCAATTCGTACTTTTCGGCAAGCATTTTGCATTTTTCAAAATCAGCGCCCGCACCCGCAAATACAAGCATAATATTCTTATGCGCCGCACGGAGCCTGTTAAAAGCCTCTATAAGCGATACCTGATTTTTTCTTGACGAAAACTCTCCGACGCAGAGAAGTATTTTTGTGTCGTCGTCCGCATTAAGTCTTTGTCTTACAGCCCTGCGTTCCGAAACCGATATTTGCGGAAAGCGTTCTCCCGTCAGTCCCATACCGTTTATGTAATACAACTTTTTACCAAGACGGTATTTGTCAGCCAGAGCGTAATCCTCCTCATTCATAACGACAAGACAGTCCGTGGGAGATTTTGTCATCTTTTCGCAGGCAAGTATCAGCTTTTGCTTAACGCTGTTTTTTTGTGAAAACATATACCCATGGGAAATATGCACGCAGTACGGTCTGCCGCCCGAAACGAGCATAAGAGCCGCCCTTACGGCGGTACCGGCAAGCGTAGTGTTTGTATACACCGCCGAATAACCTCCGTCTTGTATTATCTTTTTCAGCTTAAACACGGTTCCTATATTTTTCGGGGAAAAAAAATTTTTTGTAAAGCATAAATCAAAACATCGGTCTATCAGCGGGTTGTCGGTATTGCCCTGTACGGCAATATGCACCTCGTACCCCTTTTCCTTAAAATATTTTATGTACGGTATATGAAAGTTCAGTATATGTGATACCCTCGAAGCGCATATCAATATCCGTTTCATTAAGTCCGCCCCCCGAAAGGTTCAGTATTTCCTGCGATATTCAGTCTTTTTGGCAATTTTCAAAGATTCGGTATATTTGTCGCATATTTCTGCGGAGCTTCCGCTGCCGATTATTTTCCCCTTTTCAAGCCATATCGCCCTTCGGCATATTTTCTTTACCTGAGAGGTGCTGTGAGAAACAAATAAAATCGTTGTTCCTCCGCTGAGCATTTGGGCTATGCGCTTTTCGCATTTTTCCCTGAATTTCGCATCTCCCACCGCCAAAACCTCATCGGCGATGATAATATCCGCATTGACCGAGGTTGCAACGGCAAAGCCCAGTCTTGAAACCATACCCGACGAAAAATTTTTTACCGGAACGTCAACAAACTTTTCAAGTTCGGCAAATTCTATTATCTCGTCAAAATGTTGCTTCATATATTTTTTTGTATGACCGTGCATTGCGCCGGCAAGATAAATATTTTCTCTTGCCGAAAGTGTACGATCAAAACCTCCGCTCATTTCTATAAGCGGCGCTATCGTTCCGTTGACCTTTACACTGCCCCTTGTCGGCTTTATTATTCCGGCAACGGTTTTCAAAAGGGTGGATTTTCCCGAACCGTTACGTCCTATAAGGGCAAGCGAATCTCCTCGTTTTACCTTAAAATCAATGTTCCTGAGCGCCCAAAATTCTTTAAACGCCACTTTGCCCTTCATCATATTTATAAAATATTCTTTTATGCCGTCCTCACGGTTTATGCTCATATTGAACATAACCGAAACGTCGCTTACATCAATGCAAACATCATCGTCGTTATTTTCCGAGGTTCCGTAAGTATCATGTTCCGACAAAAAGCTGACCTTGGCATTTGAAATTTCCATTTTCTATTCACCTCAAAATCATAAATAGAGGAAGAAACGGTCTTCCTTTTCCTTAAAGGCAACTATTCCCAAAATAAGCGTAATAACACTGTACAGTGTGGCAATAATGAACGACCGTTCCGAGGGCATTACGCCGTTTAATGTCAAGTCCCTGAAAATAGACAGATAAATGTATACCGGATTCAGCTCCCACAAAAATCTGAACTGTGCCGGAATAATGTCTATCGGATAGAATATCGGCGTAGCATACAACCACAATCTTCTTATGATAGTATAAAGATAATCAAGGTCGCGCAGGAAAGTAGCATAAGAGCATAAGAACATACCGAGCCCCAGTGTAAACACATACGCATATATCATGGGGATAAAAAACAGAAATACGTTAAATGTAAACGGCACGCCGAACACTATTTCAATCAAGAAATATGTAATAAGCGAAAACATCTCCATAATGAACTGCTGCGTCAGGGACGAAATACAGAAAAAATACTTCGGTATTTTCATCTTTTTTATAAGAGAGGCATTTGCCATCATACTGTTCATAACATTTTGACTGCCTTGGGTAATAAATCCGAATAAAAGGTTGCCGCTGAACCAATATACCGGATAGTACGGTATGGAACGCTTGAAAATAGTAGAAAAAACTATTGACATTACTACCATCAAGAGCAGCGGACTGAGCATTGACCACGCAACGCCAAGAAAAGATTTGTAATATTTCTTTTTAAAATCACGTTTTATTACTTCCTTTAAAAAAGGAACATAATTCATAAATTCATCTATTTTTTTACCGACCATAAAAAAACTCCTACCAAAAATACATAAATATTTTTAAATCATTTTCAAAGTGCCGTTTACCGCATATACAATATATTCACGGATTGACACACGGTGACATTTCTTTGCGCCTATAATTATAACATTAATATATCAACTTGTCTATTAATTTTTTTATTCTAAAATTATGAATTTTCAGTAATTTTTTCATACAACTCATTTAAAATATGTATTGACTACCGTCGTTCGATATATTAAAATAAAACCGTATCGGTTCCAAAAACGGAACCGCCGCAATACCGAATATTTTAATTTTTTTAATATTTGTATTTGTATAAAACCGTAAAGCCGGTGATTTTTTGATTAAAGAAAACCAAGGCAAACTAAACGCCCTGCACATAGCAATTGATATTATCATAAGCCTTTCGGGGTGCGTTATTTCATATTATTCGTTTAAAATCCTTTTCAATACGGATTTGCTCGTCATTCTAAAGTATGACTACCGCCTGATAATTTTAATACCGTCAGCAACGGCACTTCTTCAAGTTCTTTTCAACAAAAACTTTGACCTTTACCGCTCCTACCGCTCAACAAGATTTATTTTTGAATTTACAAATATACTCAAATCCGGACTTGCGGTTTTTACGGTCCTGATAGTTGTTTCAATAATCACCTCAAAGCTGTTCTTTTTTCAAATTCCGATAATGTTCTACTTTTTCCTATATACCGCTCTTTCGGGCATATACAGGTTCTTTTTAAGGAAACTGCTAAGGTTTATGCGAAGCAAGGGGTACAACAAAAAAACAATAGTCATAATCGGAATAAACGACTGTACCGAAACCTTTATACAAAAGATAAAATCCTCGCCGACTCTCGGCTATGAAATACTCGGATATTTCAACCCCGCTCCCAACCCAAAATTTAAAATGCCGTACCTCGGCGGCTTTAAAGAGCTTTCGGGTTACTATAAAAAATTCCACACTGATGAAGCTATAATTATGCTGTCGGACAAATCCCAGCTTTCTTTTAACCATATTGTGGCAATATGCGAAAATTGGGGTGTAAAATTTTCCATTATTCCCAATATGTTTTCAAACTTTTCGTCCCGAATTTACATATCCAGCTTTGACGGTATCCCTGTAATGGGTATGAGGAATGTTCCGTTGGATAATCTTTTCAACAAATTTATAAAACGCACCATTGATATTTTAATATCGCTTATTATGCTTGTGGTTTTGTCCCCTCTTATGATTATTACAGCCGTAATAATCAGGCTGACGTCCCCAGGCGGCGCAATATTCAAACAGGAACGCGTGGGACTTGGCAGAAAGCCGTTTATAATGTATAAATTCCGTTCTATGCGAATTGAAACCGAAAGCGATATTTCAATGACCGAAAAAAACGACGAACGCTGTACGGGGTTCGGACGTTTTATAAGGAAATTCAGCATTGACGAGCTGCCTCAGCTTTTCAATGTTTTAAAGGGCGATATGAGTTTGGTCGGACCGCGTCCCGAAATACCGTTTTACGTTGACCGTTTCAGAAAATCCGTACCGCTATATATGGTAAAGCATTATGTAAAGCCCGGCATTACCGGCTGGGCGCAGGTAAACGATTTGAGAGGCGGCGATACGTCAATACCCGAACGAATCAAACACGATATATATTATATAGAAAATTGGTCCGTGGCATTTGACTTTAAGATAATGTTCAAAACGCTGTTTAAGGCTGTTTTTTCAAAAAACGCAAGGTAGCGTTATTATGATAGGAGTTGTTTTGTTTGCTTTTTTATACAATAAATAATCTGCTTATACTTTTCTGGTCGGCTTTGTTTTGTTTCCATAAGCCGTCAAAGACAAAAAACATTATATTTACCGTCATAGCCTTTTCTCAGCTTTTCCTTATAATGGTCTGCCGCTACCAAATCGGTTACGACTACAATATGTATGCGGTCGGCTTTAATTTTATGCATGATGACGGATTTGCAAATATGACGTACAAAGACTGGGAAATCGGCTTTGTACTGCTCACAAAGCTCTTGGGTCTTGTACTGCCGAACTACGTTTGGTATATGGGGTTCCTTACGCTTGCCGCAATCGTACCGGCGGCAATATTCATATACAAAAACTCGGAAATGCCATGGGTATCGACAATATTATACATAAACACCTTTATATTCTTTATGTCTATGAATTTTATCCGTCAGATGATAGCTCTTTCTCTTGTAATGCTTGCGTGGAGCTTTATGAAAAGGAATAAATTTCTGCCGTTTTTGCTTATAATATTGGCGGCGTCGCTTTTCCATCAAACGGTATTGATTCTTATTCCGGTTTATTTGCTCATAAAAATAAAACCGACGATTAAAGAGCTTATAATTTACGCATATTTTTTGCTTTGGTTCTATATTTCTTCAGAAGGGTTCATAGATTTAATAACAAAATTTTTCCACGAGGAATACACAGGCTCCTCATTCCTGAGTGAAGGTCTGTCGTTTGTTTATGCAATACTGCCCCTGCTTGTAACGGCTGCCGCATTTTTCTTGGTAAAAACGGGAACAATAAACCTGACCGCCGAAAACAAATATATTATAAACCTATCCCTCATAGCCGTCATATTTACGATTACAATGTCCAGACACAGCATTATTGAAAGACTTTCGTATTATTTCCTTATTTTCATTATGCTTCTTGTACCGGTCATATATCGTTCAATACGCACGAAAGGTATAAAATTCAATTTTGGGGACTCAAAAACCGTTGAAATTTCCACAGAGCGTCAAAAAGCGGCTGTCGCAGTTATATTTCTCATTGTGGTACTTGCACTGTCATATTTCCATTTTTATTACGGTCTTTTTGACAATGCACACGGTGCTGTACCTTATAACACATGGCTCAGATTTTCGTGGACGCCGTATCTCTCATATTAACCCCCAAATATCAAGTTTAAACACTTGAGGATAAGCCGCCTTTAAGGCTTAAAATACGTTAAAACATAATTATATGCCCATTTATCCCAATCAATAAAACTTATAATTTAAAAAATAACGTATGTGATTATTTTTATATAAAAAATATATGTCAATTTTTATTAAACATTTGTAAATTTCTACAAATTCATATTTCGGTATTGACATCTTTATAACGAATGTGGTATTATTACGTTGTCAAAAAGCAAACAGTATTATTTTAAGGAGGATGTTTATTATGAACATTAAAAAAAGCTTTTTGGTTGCCCTTGCAGCTGCAACAGCCGTTTCGACTGTATCAGCTCTTACAGTAAGCGCAGCAGGTTTAGGCGAAACGACAAATAAGGTAGAGGATACACAGACTGTCGTTGCCGGTCAGGAAACAGAGTTTAAGGCTCAGCTTCAGGATGTTGATATTAATATCAATATTCCCGCAGACGTTCTTCCCGAAGGCGAATATACGTTCAATGCGGACATAGTTGTTAACCAAGATGTTCAGGATGCTATTGACAAGCTCAATATTAAAGAGTCCGAAATTCTTGATCTCTACTTTGCAGATGCTGCTGGTGCTCACTTCAAACTTACAGATGCAGGCGTTCAGGTAACTTTGGAAACAGATAAGTACAACGCAGTATATGTATACGAGGACAGCACTAAGACTCTTACAAAGCTTGACTCAACAAAAGAAGGTAACAAGCTCACATTTATAGCTCCTCACTTCTCTTACTATGTTCTTGCAAATGAGCCTGAAACTTCAAGCACTACAAGCACTACAAGCACTACAAGCACTACAAATACTCCCGGTTCGACAACAACTACTACAACTACCGGCACAACAACAACCACCTCAGGCGACACCGCAAAGGGTGATTCCGTAACAACAGGCGATGCAGCTACAACTACAACAGTTGCTGTATTTGCAGTAATGGGTGTTGTTGCTCTCGGTACCGCAGTTGTTGCTTCCAAGATGAAGAAAGCTTCTAAGTAATTACGACTCGATTTGTTTTACTTGCTTCTTGACAACGTATTATACATAGGGACATTGCCAACGGCGATGTCCCTTTTATATTATCCTTTTGTCAGGTTTAGGGGTTAAACAAAGTTTTTTAAAGCACACAGAATCTGCATATCGGTTTGTTCCGTTCAATTCTGTTTTGACGAAGTGCAGAATATTACCTTAAAGCTAAATATCTTTGCCGGCTTTTCACTGTCTTGTAAGAAAATATATACAGTAAAATAATAAACAAAAATAAAGAGGGGCATTTATATGAAATATAAAAAAACAATTGCAAGCGTTCTTACAGCCGTAATGGCTATGCTTACGATTAGCGGCTGTAATCTTCATGTAATCGAAAATTCAAAATCTCCCGACAGTACCTCGTCAAACGGTTCGGCTGTTCAATCTTCGGAAAGTTCAAAAAATTCCACGCCTGAAACAACTTCCCAATCGGACGAAATAACCCCCACGGTTTGGAAAGTAACCGATGAAAACGGAAATTATATTTATATGATGGGTTCAATCCACGCTGCGGACAGCTCAATAAAAAATTTACCCGGATATTTTGAAACAGCTTATTCAAAGTGCGACTCCGTTGCCGTTGAAATCGACATAACGGAGTATTCGTCAAACTTAAATTCAGCCGTGGATACAATAAAAAAACTGTCGTATACGGACGGCACAAAGATATATGACCATATACCTAAAGAAACCTACGATAAGCTAACCGCAATTTTGACCGAGCATAACCTTTACAATAAACTGTACGACAATTATAAGCCGGCAATGTGGTTATCTCTTATGGAAAATGTCATAATTAACGAATCGGGTTTTGATATTGAAAACGGTTTAGACAATATAGTGTTAAAGCGTGCTCATAAAGAAAACAAGAACATACTTGAGATAGAATCAATGGATTTGCAACTTGGTCTTTTTGACGAATTTTCGGACGAATTAAACGCATTGATATTACAGCAATATGCAGACGATAAGAACATTAAGGCACAATCCGACGCCATTAAGGAGCTTTATGAAAACTGGAAACACGGAAAGCTCAATGAAGAAAATGTAAACGGTGAAAACAGCGGTGAACAGGAAACGAGCATTACCGAAAAGGAAAAGGAAATGCTTGAAGAATACAACGATAAAACGCTTATACAGAGAAACATAAATATGGCAGAAAAGGCGGAAGAATATATGCAGAGCGACAGTGTTGTATTGTTTATTGTCGGCTCGGCGCATTTTTACGGTGACGACGGAATTTTACAGCTTATGAAAGATAAAGGCTGTACTGTAACCGTCCTTACCGAAAAAGATGCAGAAAATCTCACATCTTCCGAGCAACCGAGCAACAATAGCGCCGAACCGTCAGAAACCCTTAGTGCAGCATAAGTTATTTTATTCATAATCAAAAGTTTCGGCGCCGAGCCGGCGCAGGCGATTCGCGGTGCGGTGCCCGCACTGTCAATTCGCGTTATCGCTCGCTCCGCTCGCTCGTACTGCAAGCCAAAACTACAATCGCGCGGCGTTAGTTTATATACCCATAATTAAAAGTTTCGGTCAAGCCTTTTCAAAGGCTTGCGGATTCCAAAGGCAGAGCCTTTGGCGGCGCCGAGCCGGCGCAGGCAATTCGCGGTGCGGTGCCCGCACTGTCAATTCGCGGTGCGGTGCCCGCACTGTCAATTCGCGTTATCGCTCGTACTGCAAACAATAAGTACATTCGCGCGGCGTTAGTTATTTTAGCCATAATCAAAAGTTTCGGTCAAGCCTTTTCAAAGGCTTGCGGATTCCAAAGGCGGAGCCTTTGGCGGGTTTTTAAGGGCGGAACCCTTAACTACGCAGAGCCTTTGGCGGGTTTTTAAGGGCGGAGCCCTTAACTACACAGAGCCTTTGGCGGGTTTTTAAGGGCGGAGCCCTTAACTAATTACAGCTTTAAAAACGACCCTTACCCCATAAGGGGTAAGGGTCGTATCAAAAAGCAACTTTATAGTATTATGAATTTGTTTCTTTGAAATAATGCTCCAAATTAAACGGAAATTGAAGATACAGGCTTGTCTTCATAAATTCTTTCAATCGCTTCGGCAAATACGGGAGCAACCGGAAGTATCGTAAATTTATCAAGCATCTTGTCATCGGGAATAGTAATGGTGTCAAGAAGAATTACTTCCTTGATAACACTGTCTTTTATCCTGTCAATTGCTGGACCGGAAAGTACAGAATGAGTTGCACCTGCATATACCTCGGTGGCACCGCCTATTTCAACAACGGCTTGTGCGGCATTGCACAATGTACCCGCTGTGTCTATCATATCATCAACAAGGATAACCTTTTTACCCTTTACCTCTCCGATTATATTCATAACCTCGCTTACGTTCGCCCTCTGACGACGTTTGTCAATAATCGCAATGGGACAGCCCAATCTCGTCGCAAAGTTTCTTGCTCTCGTTACAGAACCTAAATCGGGCGAAACAACAACATAATCATCAGTATTGCCGCCTATCCTCTTTTTAAAATGGTTCGCAAGTATGGGCGCACCTACAAGATGATCCACCGGTATATTAAAGAATCCCTGTATTTGCGCCGCATGAAGATCCATTGTAAGAACACGGTCCGCACCGGCGGTTGTAATCAAATCCGCTACCAGCTTTGCCGAAATCGGATCTCTTGCCTTTGCCTTTCTGTCCTGACGCGCATAACCGAAATAGGGTATAACCGCAGTAATTCTTGCCGCAGACGCACGTTTCATTGCGTCAATCATAATAAGAAGCTCCATAATATTGTCGTTTACAGGAGCGCAGGTTGACTGTACAATAAAACATTCGGAACCCCTGACGGACTCGTGAAGCGAAACGGCTATCTCGCCGTCGCTAAAGCTGCTGACTTCGGACTTACCCACGGGAATACCAAGACAGGCGGCAATTTGCTGTGCCACCGCTCTGTTGGCATTACAGGTAAAGATTTTAATATCCTTGCCGTGAAAATTCATTTAACTCGTCTCCCCATTTTTAATTTTGAAAGCTCTGTTTTAAACAAACCTATTCGACGCTGAAGTATGACAACCGCCGAACCAAGATGTCCGCCGCTGTATCACGGGCAGTCAACATCTGTTTATTGTTATGATAACAAGAAAGCAAATTGTGTTTTTAACAATTACACTCCATAACACTCTATTTTATTTTAATACCTATTTGTCAAAAAATCAAGTTTTTAGACGAATTACAATTATTTAGTAAAAATAATTGTATTTTATGCGTAAAATTTTTGTAAAATAATTAATTTATAATTTAATATGCACAACCGAAAACCCGTAAATACGGTAAATCACACTGTAACATACTCCTGCCGCCCACGCCGCCTTGCTTAAATCCAAGGTAATTCTTACCAATAGGTCAAATTATTACATCTTATTAAATCTTATAATTTTTTAAGGTAATGTTGGATATTGCATTATTGTCAGAAATTTCACACGAATCCAACAGTACGGACGGTCCTATCTCGCAAAAACTACCAATCGTTGTTTTTCCCCTTATTATGCTTGACGGCAAAATTGTTGTATTTGAACCTATTTTAACGTCCTTTCCTATAATTACGCCGTCCGTACAGGGAATGTTCACACCGTTCTTCATATGCTTTTCAAGTATTCGTTTTCTTGCAATACTGTTAAGCTGAGATAGCTGTATACAGTCGTTCGCACCCAAAACAGAATCCGAATTTTTTGCCTTAAACGCAAGAACCGCCTTACCGCTGTCCTTTATTATTGAAATTGTATCCGTAAGATAATACTCTCCCGTTTTTTCGCTCTTTTTTACCTTGCCCAGAGCGTTAATAAGAGAATCCACTTCAAACCAATATGCACCCGAATTTACCTCGGTAATTTTGCGTATTTCGTCGTCCGCCTCTTTTTCCTCAACAATAGCCTTAAGCATATTTAAATTATAATCGTTACTATCAGCCGTTTCGTGGATTATGCGTCCGTACCCCGTCGGATTTTCCACTTCGGCGGAAATTACCGTACAACCGCGCTCGTCCGAGGAATCAATCGGATTATCCCAATCAAAAACTTCCGTGTCTACCTCCCCTATTTGGTTATGCGTTACGAAAGCGTCCCTTATGGTGTCAACACCTATAAAAGGTGCGTCGCCGTTTAAAATAAGCACGTCGCTGCCTGTGTGCCTTTTTAAAAAGTCACCTGCCTGCATAACGGCGTGTGCCGTTCCCAAACGCTCCGACTGGTACACCGTTTCAACCTTAAACGGCAAGGAAGAAAGATATTCCTCAACAAATTCTCTTTTACTGCCCGTTACCACGCATATATCCTTTATACCTGCGCTTCTGACCGCATCAATTACCCACCTTAACATCGGCTTAAACAACACCTCGGCAAGCACCTTAGGAAGCTGCGACTTCATTCTTCTCCCCTCTCCGCCTGCCAGTATAATTGCACTTGTCACATTTTGCATAATTTTGTCCCCCAAAAATTATATATATTTGATTAAGGACGGCGTTCATATCCGTCCTACATACAATTTTTCGATTTTTGTACCGCCAAACTCAAATCACATATTTACGGCAAAACGCTTTTGAACCTCCAAAAGGATTTTGTTATCGTTTTCGTGACTGCACATATTAAGCGCTTCATCTATGGTCACCCAAATATAACGGTCTATTTCGCTTTGTTGTACATTTACCTTACTTTTATCCGAGCTTGCAAGAAAAAAGACCACTCGCTTTTTTATTTTACCAAACGGTCTGTATACACTCGTCCGCCGAAAATCAGGCTCTATCTTTACATTAAGACCTGTTTCCTCTTTTATTTCACGCAAAGCCGTCTGCTGTTCCGTTTCATTTATTTCAATATGTCCCTTTGGAAACGTCCAGCATTTACCGTTATGATTTTTTACCAAAAGAATTTTTATGCCGTTGTCCTCCGTTTTATGATAGACCACAGCTCCGCACGATTTTTCGTAAATACATATAATCTTTTTAAACCTGACGGACGTAATTCCCAACCGCATCCGAACTTCCGGCTCGTAAAAAATTTCGCCGACAGGTGCGGCAATATATCTGGTTTGCGCTCCGCTGTCATTTTTCGCAACGGCTATAACGGTACATTCCGTAACCTCCGGCAGTTTTGTGCTGTTTGTTATAACATAAACCTGACGTGTGTCTTTAACATTACAATCCAAAATATACCCCGAATAAAGACAGCCTTCGCTAAGCGTGCCGAAAATTTCAACTTTTACATTTTTCCCAAGCATTCCCGGCACCTCCCGTTTAAACATCTGTTTTATTTAACGATTGACTTTAAACCCTCAGTACGAATATTTGTATTTGCGTTCATAATACTGTTTATCACAAGCACGTCCGTATATTTGTTTTTCTTTATGAAATCTATTATATTGCCGTCATAGAATTGAGGGTCAACAATATAAATTTCATCATAAGCGGGCGCGACAAAAGGTGAAAACGCACATCCAAACGAATCCTTTATAATACAGAGCTTTTTCCCTGTTTTATTCGAGGTCTTTATTTTCATATACGGGTTATCTCCCCAAATAAAAGCACTGTAAGCATTAGACCCCTCGGCAAATGTCGCAATCAAAGACGCCTCTTTCTCTTCGTCACTGCCGTTTTCAAGAAGTCGGCAATCATATTCGCCCGGAATATCATAATATATTACGGTATCGAGATTTTCGGCAAGCTCTTTGTTTCCCTCGGGCTGACCGTCGGACATCGTTGCCGAAAGCAAAGCACCCTCAAAGTCCTTTATTGAACCCACCGAAAGACTTTTTATGTCAAGCGGCTTGATACCCGCTGTTTGACAATATTTGCAGTAAGCATAATACGCGCCCAACCCTGTCCAGTTGTTGTCCGTTTTAAAATATATGTACTCGCTTTTGTGTTTTTCAAGCTCGCTGTAAATATCGACAGGCTTTACATCTTCGGTATAAGAAGAGTATATTTTTTCTATATTCGCCTTTTCGTCCGATGAATCCTGTAAATATTTTGACGGCATACCAAAAGTCGAATGTGTGGGTACTATCATATTATAAACATTCACGTCTTTTCCAACCGCCTTTTTTATTGACGAAACGATTTCCGCATAGTTTTCAGCCGTTTGGTCGGTGCCGTAAAAAAGCTCGTATCCCTGCTTATCGTAAATAAACACGTTTTGGTCAAAGTATCCCTTTTTGTTGGGGTCGACAGACGATTCGGTTTTTGAATTTTCTTTTTTCGGTTCCTTTGAGGAGGTATGCGACAAATCGGAAACCTTTGATACTGCCGAATCCTCGGCTTTTTCGGTTTCTCCCGATTTATTGCCGAAAACAAAAATACACACAACCGCTGCCGCAATTAACACAGCGGTCAAAATGCAAACTGTCAATATAATTATATATTTTTTCCGTTGATTGTTTCTGTTCCGTTTATTTCGGTAACCGCCCGACTTATAAGAATGGGTCCCGTAAGAGCTGTAACCGAACGATGATTTTCTGCTCATGAATAAACCTCTTTCAATTTAACTTACATTATATAATTATACTTCATTATAATTCATTTTTTTAAAAAATACAACATTACAAATTACAAAGGTTAATAGGACAATATGAAAATATTTATAAAAAATATATTACAGAACCGTCAAAATTTCCTCTGCCGTTTATCTTAAATATTGAAGTTATTAAATCAATGTGTTAAAATTAGAGTATATCTTTTATTTAAGGAAGAGGTTGTTAATGGAATATATACTTTCGGAAAGAGTAAAAACATTGAAACCCTCGGCAATAAGGGAAATTTTTAAATATGCCGCCGACCCGTCGGTAGTATCGCTTTCAGCCGGCAATCCGGCACCCGAAGCGTTCCCCGTAAAACAAATTGCCGAAATTTCAAACAAAATCCTGACAGAAAACCCCACAGCCGCACTTCAGTACAGTGTAACGGAGGGCTATCCGCCGCTGAAAAAGGCAATATGGGAATATATGAAAAAGACATACAATATAGGCACCGAAAACGATGAACTGCTTATAACGTCAGGCGCACAGCAGGCTATGGATTTAATAACAAAATCCACAGTAAATGAGGGCGATACCGTTATATGTGAGGCACCGAGCTTTATAGGCTCTCTCAATTCGTTCCGTTCATACAACGCGCGCCTTTGCGGTATTCCTCTGGAAAACGACGGTATGAACATAGAGTGTCTTGAAAATGCCCTTAAAAATGAAAAGAACGTCCGCTTTATATATATTATCGCAAACTTCCAAAATCCCTCGGGAGTTACCACAAGCCTTCAAAAGCGCAAAAAAATTTATGAGCTTGCAAAAAAACATAATGTTATGATTTTAGAGGATAACCCTTACGGCGAACTTCGCATAAGAGGAAATGACGTACCGGCTTTCAAATCGTTCGACACGGACGGCATTGTCGCTTATGTAGGTTCGTTCTCAAAAGTCCTCTCTCCCGGTATGCGTTTGGGCTTTACGATTGCGCCTAAGGATATTGTACAGAAAATGATTGTGTGCAAACAGGGTGAAGACGTCCACACAAATATATGGGCTCAAATGGTTGCCGAAAAATTTATGACGGAATACGATTTTGGCGCACATTTAAAACATTTGCGTGACATATACAGAAAAAAAGCTGATTTTTGTATGGGTCTTTTGGACAAATATCTTGTACCCAACAAAATTTCATATCAGCCGATTGACGGAGGTTTGTTTATTTGGTGCAGACTTCCCGACGGCGCCGATATGGTAAACTTCTGCAGGCAGGCGGTACAGCGCAAGGTCTGCGTAGTACCGGGAAACGCTTTTCTTACCGACGAAAGCGAACAATGCTCCTGTTTCAGAATAAATTTTTCAACACCTACCGACGAGCAGCTTGAAAAAGGCATAAAGATACTCGGCGAACTTGCAAAGGAGGTTTTATAAATATGCCCGAAACATCGGAAAAGAAAAAGGTTATACTAAGTGCTATTCAGCCAAGCGGAACCATAACGCTCGGTAATTACCTCGGAGCGCTTAGAAACTGGGTAAATCTCCAAAATGACTACAACTGTATTTTTGCCGTTGCGGATCTTCACGCAATAACAGTACGTCAGGACCCAAAGCAATTCAGGCAGAATATATACAACGCTTACGCACTGCTCCTTGCTTGCGGAATAGACCCCGAAAAAAGTCCTGTATTTATTCAGAGCCACGTCCACACACATACAGAGCTTGCATGGATATTAAACTGTTTTACACAATTCGGCGAACTTTCAAGAATGACTCAATTCAAAGACAAATCACGCAAATATTCAAACAATATAAATGCAGGACTGTTTACCTACCCTACTCTTATGGCGGCAGACATTCTTCTTTACAGGGCGGATATGGTTCCCGTCGGCGCAGACCAAAAACAACATCTGGAGCTTGCAAGAGATATTGCGGAACGCTTTAACTCTATTTACGGAAATGTATTCAAACTGCCCGAACCGTACATATCAAATATCGGAGCAAGGGTTATGTCACTTCAGGAACCGACCAAAAAAATGTCTAAATCGGACGAAAATGTAAATTCGTGGATTGCCGTTCTTGACAAACCCGAAACCATAATGAAAAAATTCAAACGTGCGGTTACCGACTCTGAGGCGGTTGTACGCATAGGTGAGGGTAAGGACGGTATAAACAACCTCATAGGCATTATGAGCGCAGTAACAGGAAAAACAAACGATGATATTACCGCCGAATTTGAGGGAAAGGGCTACGGCGATTTTAAAACCGCAGTAGCAGAAGCCGTTATCGAGGAATTAAGACCGATACAGACAAAATTCAACGAATACATAGCCAACAAAGACTATCTTGAGGAACAGTATAGAAAAGGCGCCGAATTTGCGTTAAAACTCTCTCTCAGGACACTTGACAAGGCAATGAATAAAATAGGTTTTATTGCTAAATAATTAATTCATAAATTTCTTTTAACGGAATTTATAAAATATTACAGCGCGGCTGTTCTATTTTACGGGTCCCGTTTTAAAACTTAACCCGACGGGTAAAATCCCGCGCCTTTAAGCAAAGCACAGGCGAACGGGAGTATGTCACTGATTTTGCAGCCAAAAATAAGGTTAGGATATTAAAATAGACACGTCGTATTTGGAGGGATTTTTTGTGTCTGTTAAGAAGAAACAAAAACCCAAAAAAAGAATTTTGCTTATAGTAAATCCAAAGGCAGGTATAAAGTATCAAAAAACTTCGGTATCCGAAATATCCGAGTATTTTGCAAAACACAAATACGAGTCGGCAATATATTTTACTTCACCGGAATACAGCGCAAAATTCCTTGTCAAAGAACACGCAAAAGATTTTGATATTATTGCCTGCTGCGGCGGTGACGGCACCGTAAATGAAATTATAGGCGGAATGATGGAGATTAACGCTGCGCCGCCCCTCGGTTATATCCCGTCCGGCTCGACAAACGACCTTGCCTCAAGCCTTGGCTTGCCGCTAAACAAAAAAAGAGCGGCAAAGACTATTATTTCGGAAAAGGCATTTCCTTTTGACGTGGGAACCTTTAATGACAGCTATTTTGTATATATTGCGTCTTTCGGAGCGTTTACAGATGTTTCTTATGACACTCCGAGAGAAGCAAAAAACATATTGGGACACACGGCGTACATTTTTCATGCCGTAAAATCAATGAGCAAAATAAGAACATATAAAATAAAAATCGTCGCCGACGGCAAAAATTATGAGGGAGAATATATATTCGGCTCCGTTACAAATTCCACATCTGTTGCCGGAACATTCCATTTTGAAGACGATATGGTAGACTTTGCTGACGGCAAATATGAGGTTATGCTCATAAAACGTCCCAAGAGCCTTTTTAATGCCTTTTCTATATATATGTCTATGATGAACCGCTCGTATAAGCACGAAAACATTCAAATTTTCCACGCCTCGGAAATAAAGGTTTATTCTGACGAACCCATAGATTGGGCGCTGGACGGCGAACATAAGCTCGGAGGAACAACAGTGACAATAAAAAACAATCCCCGTGCGGTCAATATAATCAGAAAAAAATAAAATTTTACCCCGTTTAAGCCGACTTATTTATATTAAAATTCCCGTAAGTTATACTTATGTAAAAATATCGGGAACAAATATCGGAAAGGAACTCTAAAAAATGAAATTAGGTATCGTTGGATTGCCAAACGTTGGCAAAAGCACACTTTTCAACGCAATTACAAATGCGGGCGCACAATCCGCAAACTATCCGTTCTGCACAATTGAACCAAATGTTGGTGTTGTTGCCGTTCCGGACAAACGCCTTGATGCGCTTGCCGAGATGTACAAACCGGAAAAATACACTCCCGCCTCAATTGAATTTGTTGATATAGCAGGTCTTGTAAAGGGAGCCTCAAAGGGCGAGGGACTCGGAAATAAGTTTCTTGCTAATATACGCGAAGTTGACGCTGTTGTTCATGTTGTTCGCTGTTTTGAAAATGACGACATTGTACATGTTGACGGAAGCATTGACCCTAAAAGAGATATTGACACCATTAATGTAGAACTTATTTTATCCGATATGGAAGTTCTTGACAGAAGAATAGACAAAACGCTTAAACTTATGAAAGGCGATAAAAAATATCGAACAGAATATGATTTCTTTGTAAGGGTAAAAGAAGCTCTTGATGCGGGCAAACCTGCTCGTTCCGTTGAATGTACACCGGAGGAAGCGGAGCTGCTCGGAAGTGTATCACTCCTTACTAATAAGCCCGTTATTTATGCGGCAAATATGAGTGACACAGATTTTCAAAACGGTTCCGTAAGCGGCAACAAGTATTTTAATATTGTAAAGGAAATTGCAGAAAGCGAACATTCGGGCGTTCTTCCTATATGTGCCGAAACCGAGGCGGAAATTTCCGGTATGGAGCCTGAAGAAAAGGAATTGTTTCTTTCCGAAATGGGTTTGGAGAAATCCGGACTTGACAGACTTATAAATGCCTGTTACGATCTTCTCGGACTTATTTCATATCTTACCGCAGGAAAACCCGAAGTTCGTGCTTGGACTATCAAGAAAGGTACAAAAGCTCCTCAAGCGGCAGGAAAAATCCATACAGATTTTGAAAGGGGATTTATACGCGCGGAGGTCATATCGTTTAATGACCTTATGGAATGTGGTTCTATGGCAGCGGCAAAAGAAAAAGGACTTGTCCGTTCCGAAGGTAAAGAATACGTTATGAAAGACGGAGATATTGTTCTATTTAGATTTAACGTATAATTTTGCGCAGGCAATTCGCACTGTCGTTCGCTCGTACTGCAAACAACAAGTACATTCGCGCGGCGTTAGTGATTGTTACCATAGTCAAAAGTTTCGGTCAAGCCTTTTCAAAGGCTTGCGGATTCCAAAGGCAGAGCCTTTGGCGGGTTTTAAGGGCAGAGTCCTTAACTATCATTATCAAAGGCAAAAATCTATTGTTCACGGGGAACCCCTTGCGTGGGTTCCCCACCGAAAAACAGTCCACCGGACTGTTTTTCGCCCCTCCTGC
>CANQBK010000035.1 GCA_947589485.1 uncultured Clostridia bacterium
GTCCTTTCTTCCTGTTAGGCATCCGGTTAAAATACCATGTTATATTATAGCGCAATAATCCGAGTATTTCAATGTTTTCTCCGACAGTTCAGAATAATATTTGTTTGTCCAAAACTATTTTTGAACAGATGAGTATTATGCTTGTAACACATAAACAGCCAAAGGTAGGCTCGCCGGTATGGTAAGCCTCCCTTTGGTGTTCATGTAAAATCCTGCTGCTCTGTACGGCTTTCGTGCTTACAAAGCGTTACCGGTGCTGTTTTATGAGTGCCGCTCAGACGAGTCTCTTTTTTATTTGATATATAATATAATTCAATATTTAAAAATGAATCATAATGGATTGCCGACCTTTATATGAGCAGTTTTTGATATAATTGACATTGACAATTTCGACTGATATAATTTGACTATAAAACATAGCACAATAATATAAAAGATTTATCTGCTGCCATAGACAGGTATATGAATATACACAGTCGAGAGCGTATGACTGTTAATCATAATGTCAGGTGGTCTTGACTAATGCTTGCTTTAAATAAAATTAAAAAAGAAAGGTAACTATTTATGAAAAATCTGATTATTGTGTATTCTTGTTTCTTAAACCATTCTATGAAAATGAGTACTGAGGTAAAGATAATTGTGAAATTATTTGCATTATTAAGAAAGGAGTGATTTGTACATTGTACACAAAACTTACTAAAAAGCATTGAAAATATCTTTCAACGCTCATAAAAATCAGGTTGATAAAAGCGGTATGTCGTATGTATATCATCCGTTTCATCTTGCTGAACAGATGGACGATGAATACTCAACCTGTGTAGCGTTGCTTCACGATGTAGTTGAGGATACCGGTATCACAATAGAAGATTTAGAATTTGAAGGTTTTCCTAGTGAAGTGATTAATGCAATAGAGTTGATGACTCATGATGACAGCGTACCGTATCTTGATTATGTAAAAATAATAAAAACAAATCCCATTGCCTGCAAGGTTAAGTTGGCTGATTTGAAGCACAACAGTGATTTAAGCAGACTTGATGTTGTTGACAGTAAGATGCTTGAAAGACTTGAAAAATATAAGAAAGCAATCAATATTTTAACCTAAATAGGCAATTCATACCACCACTAAGGCGGTGGTATGAATTGCCCGTCAGCCGCAAGGCTGACTTTTTCTTGATTTACGATTCTGTTTATGCTATTTTGGGATAAAAAGGTGAAAACAATTAAACTAATAACCGTTAATCTCGTCTTGCTGATGTTTTGGACAAAAATAATACTGTATTTTTGTCACGACTTACAGATTTAAGTGTTGAAAACAATTCCTCGGTCGGTTATACTTAAACTGACCGAGGGTTCTCTCATAATTAAGGAGATTGAAATGGAACGAAAAATCGTACTTAAAAAAGAACTTCTTGACACATTCAAAAAAATAGGCGTGAAGGCCGGACATACGATAATGGTGCATTGTTCTCTCAGTTCCCTGGGCTTCGTCTGCGGCGGAGCGCAGGTGGTTATAGAGGCACTTATGGAAAGCGTCGGGGCGAATGGAACCATTATGATGCCCTCTCAGTCATGGAAGAACCTTGATCCGACTTCCGGCGTTCATTGGCAGGAGCCACAGGAGTGGTGGCAGCTTATACGGGACAACTGGCCTGCTTACGACAAGGACATTACTCCAACCAACACAATGGGCGCCGTAGCGGAGATGTTCCGCCGTTGGCCGGGAGCAGTCCGAAGCGGTCATCCGGCGAGATCCGTGGCAGCTTGGGGCAGGTATGCAAATTATCTGACGGAGAACCACGACCTGTCCAACATCTTCGGGGACGGCTCACCTATCGGCAGGCTCTACGAGTTGGACGGTTATGTGCTGTTGATTGGTGTGGGATATGACAAGAACACCTCACTCCATTTGGCGGATACGCGGGCTGAATACCCCGGAAAGCACAATACCGTGGAGAGCAGCGCAATCATAGAAAACGGTGTTCGTGTTTGGAAGTCCTATGAAACGCTTTTTGTGGACGGAGAGGATTTTGATCGGATTGGTCAATCTTTTGAGGCAAACTGTCCCGTAGCCAAAGCTGCTTTGGGAAATGGGACAGTGACCTTTATGCGCCAAAGGGAGCTGGTGGATTTCGCAGTTAAATGGATCGAGGAAAATAGAAAATGATGAGGTAAAAAAAGCAAACTTTTCTCAGTTCTGTCTGTTTTCTATCCGTCCTCGTGGTACTGCAATCCATGCTCCGGGCGTCTTTCAGCGTAGTGAATGTGGTCGAAGAAATCCTTATCGTCAAATGTCTTGTTGAAAGTGACAGATCACACTGTATTGGAGGTAAACTATGAAAAGAATTGTAATTGCAAATGACGAAAATATAGAAGATATTGTCAGATTGAGAGTTAAGATGCAGATTGAGGACTGGAATTTTACATTGAATAAAGATTTTTCTATTTATTCAGAACAGTTTTATGAAATCACAAAAAATCATATCAAAGAATACCTTAATAAGTCATTATATTTTGCTTTGATGTATTTAAATGGAGAACCGATAGCAATGTGCGGGCTCGAAGAATTGGCAGAATTACCGCAAATAACAGTGTGTACGGAAAGCAACGGACGTCACGGCTGCATCGTAAGTGTTTATACAAATCCGGAGTATAGATGTAAGGGGTATCAACAAGAAACAATCAGATATTTATTAAATTTTGCAAAGAAAGAATGTTTTAATGATATTACACTGACAACAAATGCCCCTGATGCTGTGCACATTTATGAAAAAGTCGGGTTTAAAAAAATATCCGGCAAATATTTTTTAAAAATCTGAATTTTTGATTTTCGGGCAGTGAATCAAAGCAATAAGTCAAAGTTTGATAAGGAGGATAAAAATATGTGCTTAATTTGCGACAGGATCGAACAAATCAAGTCCGGGACGAACCCATATTTCGTGAAAGAACTTGAAACAGGCTATGTAGTTTTAGGTGACAATCAGCACTTCCGAGGCTACACACTGTTCTTGTACAAACATCACGAGGGGAAAACAGAGCTTTTCAATCTGGAACCGGAGGAACGGGGCAAATTTATGGAGGAAATGGTTTTGGTGGCTCAGGCGGCAAGCCGAGCTTTCGGAGCGGAAAAGATGAACTACGAGCTTTTGGGGATGGGCGATTCGCACCTACACTGGCATCTCTATCCGCGAAGGTCAGGGGACATCGAAAATTACGGCAACAACGGCAAGGGTCCTGTCTGGTGGTATCCTATGGAGAAGATGTACGCCGATGATAACCGCCCGACGTCGGCAGAACTAAAGGAGATGAAAGACCTCCTCAGTGCGGAGCTTGCAGGGGTCGGTCTGCCTGTCCCGCTATCTTACACAGCCGTCCGTAATATGTTATGTAATCAGTAAAATTTCGGTTTGTCGAGCAGTTGCGAATTTGAAATATAAATGGGCGACCGTTCAACAAATCGAGATTAGGAGAGAATAAAATGGAAATTCGAGCCTTTGATGAAGACTATCGAGATGATTTGATTTTTATGATTCTGCAAGCCAAAGACGCATTAGGAAGAAGACCAACAATTAACAAGGATTTATTGGATATAAAGGCAAATTACATAGATTGTGGTGATATGTTTTGGATTGCAGTCGATGAAAATGATAGAGTGATAGGGTGCGTTGGATATTCTAAAATAGCTGACACAACCGAAGCGTTTCTTCACAGACTATATGTTAAGCCCTCTGAAAAGCGTAAGGGAATAGGGACTGCGCTCCTTAAAACTGCCGAATCATATATGCGTGATAAAGGTGTAACTATATCAAAGGTTCATCTTGGTTCTCCAAAAGAGCAGTGGTTTGAATCATATTCATTTTATCCGAAACATGGTTATTATGAATATGAACCGAGATATATGAAAAAAGAACTGTAAATCCCCGTTTATGCAGAAATAGCTATGAAAATAAGAAAGTTACATAGATAAGGAGCCGGACAATGAAAATAGAAACATTATCAGAAAGAATAGCAAATGCAGAGAATAAGATCAGCAAGAAACAGCGTACAATACTACTTCATTATGAAAATATAGTTTTACAAAACACAAAGACCACTTATCCATTTTACTTTGCAGAGGATAAGTGGTTTTTATTTCTTTTATGTTATCTTTCCATCAGATATTTCAATCTGCCGTTTGCAGCTTTCTGCAACAGTCGGGTCGTGGGTTATGATAATAACGGTTTTCCCATCATTATTAAGCGACTTGAAAAGCTCAATGATCTCGGCAGATGTTTTGGTATCGAGTGCGCCTGTCGGTTCGTCGGCAAGAATAAAAGACGGGTCGTTGACAATAGCCCTTGCAATAGCGACACGCTGTTTTTGACCGCCTGAGAGCTTGTTTACCGACTTTTTAGCCAGATCCCGGATACCGACCTTTTCCAGTGCTGAAAGAGCAAGTGTATTAAGACTTCTCTTTCTTTTCTTTGCAAAATACAGAGGAATTTTTACATTTTCCAAAACCGTATATTCTTCAACAAGAGCAAAGTCCTGCATAACGATACCAACCTTTTCATTGCGTATCTTTGCAAGTTTCTTGTCAGATAGTTTATGTACGCTAATATCATCAATGATATATTCGCCTTTCTCAAAGGTATCAATACATCCGATGATGTGCAGCAATGTAGATTTTCCTGCACCTGATTTACCGATGATAGCCAACATTTCTCCGTCCTCTACTGTCAAAGATACATCAGTCAGGGCAGTAAAGGCATTGCTCTTTTTATAATTGTAGGTTTTTGTTAGTGACTTGATCGATATCATATAGATGTCCTCCTTTAAGTTCTCTCTTTTATGATTTCCACAGGTTGTGTTTTTCCGATAATAAATATAGGAATCATAATAGACAGCACGAGCATTAACAGTATTAGAATAAAGGTCAGGTAAACGTTGTTAAAATCCAGATTTTGCTCGAATAGTTTTGCATACGGAGTAAATTCAAAAATCACTGTACCGGTCATACCGAGTAATGCACCAAGTCCTATGATTATACCTGCATTTGCAAGTGATATTTTCAGAACATCTTTCCATCGGCAGCCGCAAAGAAAATAAATTCCATAGTTTTTTAATTGACCACGGGTATTCATTGTTACAGAGCAAATCAATTCTACCAATACTATAAGAAATACACCAAGCAGAATGGGCATAAGTTTGATAAACTGATCATAAAGGTATTGATCTGAGTTTAGTTTGAATGTTGACATTTCCATCAAACTGCCGCCAAGCATACTTAATTTTTCTCGATTTGCACTATCTTTAGTTTCATTGTAATTTTCGTTGTAAATCATATATGCTGTAGACAATCCTAACAAATGATCATCAATCAGGTGTTTATCCGCTCCACATGCTACAAAATAAGAAGAGTCGCTTGATGTCATTTGCAGTTCATAGCAGCCAAGAACATTTTGCTCCTGATTGATTGCTATATTTACTCCCGGGCAATATGTATTATTTGCAATAATACCCACAATAACGATGTCAAAGATCTTTTCGTAGCGAATGTCATAAGGTTCATCATCATTCACCACTGCCTGATAAAACGGTATAATATCACCTATGTCGATTTTGTCACTGTTTCTTATTGCTACAGCTTCTACCTGTCCGGAATTATTTTTTTGACATGAAGCCCATCGACCTTTTTCAAGAGGAAGGTTAAACTTTTCATATATCCTGTTATCAAACGCAACTACATTTTTTGAGTAATAATCCTGTGGAAACATAGGATTATTAAACTTTTCGTAGTTTGTATATAAGGTGTGATAATAATTACATACCGTTGTTATTCCATCGAGATTGTCATAGGTGGCTTTAACTCTTAAATCTTTATCGTAATCATAATTAGGATTTTTTTGTGGAGTAAACACATATCCCTCATGGTTCATTATTTCAGCGAGAGGGTCGTAATACACAGAACGGCTGTTCGAAGCAGCTATAGTAAGATTTCCGACAATAAGTATTCCTGCAAGCTCTAATACAATGAGAATATTGAATAAAGGTTTTTTTATGACCGAAAAAAATCCATATCTGAAATACTTCATTTGATCATCTCCTTTACACTTACTCTTGTAGCAATATTTACTGTGATCGTTAAAATCAAGACCGTTACGAACAGATACGAAGCTGCAATATACCAATAAACAGAGGGAATAAAGAATTCTTTGAATGCCGGATACATATTTGCGATGGGTTCAAACAATACAGTTCTGAATAATACGGTTCCTGCAACGGTAGTTATTATCATTGTGAATAGTATTTCTGCCATATAAATGATGTTTGCTTTTTTTCTTGTACACCCACACAACCGAATAATTGCAAGTGTTTCATGGCGGGTATCAAGAATAAAGCTGTAAAATTTCGCAATCGCTAATAGTACAATCAGCATAACAGCAATAGAAATAACAAACAGCATTGTACTGAGTTGTACGGCGGTCGGATCGTATGCATCAGGGGTAAAAGATTCTTTTATATGTATTCCAAAAATGCTGCCCATAACCATATTGATCTGATCTATATCCGCAGTCGTTAATTTTTCCTCATATTCAACCTTTAAGAAGCCGACTACAAAATCATCAGGCAGTGCATTGTACGGTATATAATTATACGAGGCACTGCCGACCAGTTTATAATCTGATCCACCCAAACGATAAAATTCACCGGGGAAGAAATTGCACAGTGGACTGTGTTCTCCGTTTGATTTGTTATAAGGTGCTAAAATAATTTTTTCATTCGACTTCTGATAAATACTGTATTCCTCCGGAACCTGCAGATCCGGATAATAGGAGATGTAATCTGTTGCTAAAAGTTTTTCTTTATCAAGGACCTTACTCTCATATAACTCTATTCTCAGAGATTTAGGTTTATAATTCTTTGTCTGTGACAGTAACTGCTCTATCTGTTCCTTTGCCTCAGTAATGGGTATCGCATTTTTCAACTCTAATTTATCATCAGATTTTCCTTCGTCATCACAAGGTGTATTGATACATCTGATAAAGCTCCCGTTTTCATCCTCAATAATATCCCTTTTCCAGCTTAAAACCGCATCAAAATTCAAGCCGAAAACCTGATTATCCATTGTTTGTTGTGTGAAATTCATATTATATGCCATGCCGCATGATACATATACTTCAACGATACAAATAATCTGAGCGAATATCAAAAACGCAAACATCAGCGGGTGATTTGTAACAAATTTTTTTATGTTTTTTAAAGTTAAAGAAAGAAACACCATATTTTCACCTCAAATATAACAATGTTTACCAGATATTTTTCACCCGGTAAACATTGAGTAAAATGATAGAGAATAGTATTACAGGTAATCAGAATAATAATAGTCAGAAAGGAAATCATCCGCTGCAGTCTTTCGGATAAGTTCGACAGAGAATTGCTGAATTCCGGTTTGCGATACCGTAGTGTATCCGATACCTCCCACAACCAGCAAATTGTTGGCTGAACTTACATCAATGAAAGAGTCATATTGCTGATTGTTTCCGCTTTTGTAAGAGCTTGCTTTTTCTACAACATTACCATTGTCGTACACATAATATGATTCACAAGTCAAAGATTTATATCTGCTTGAATATTGGCTATAGCGTGCACCGTAAGTGGCATATGTTTTGTTGTTGGAACTAATGGTGGTAGTGTAAAGGTATGTCATGTTTGTTGTTACGCGTTCATTTGACTGAAAATTATTTGATGTTTCAGCATTAAATGCAGCATTAGCAGAAAAACTACCAACCATCGAAAAAGACATTAAACAAGCGGCAAGAATTGCTGAGAGTTTTTTTACTTTTGTCAAGTTAATCGCCTCCATTTTCAAAATAATAAGATAAACGAAATTGTATCACACGCATTTGTTATTTGTATGAGTTTATATCTGTTTTATGTATTATTCATGTTCTTAAAATGTAAACCTCATAATTTTTCGGATATTAACGCAAGACTTACTATAAGGTGTGAATACACTATTGAAATATAAGCATCAGGAAGATTGAAAACTATAAAAATCAATGCTACCGAAAATTCTAAACACCACACAATAATGGTTTTCTTTTTGTATATAATTCTTTCAATATCATCTAAATGCTTGTTACATGTACCTATAGGTGACAGTAAAAAAATGATTATTCCAAACATTATTAGCAGAACTAACCAAATAAATCTGTTCAGTGAAACATAATTATTTACCAAAAGATAAGATGTAACTGTTATAAATGTCAGAAAATAACATTTTATTGAACTACTTGCATGATACCCACCCGAAAAACTTCTCAACATAGTTAATGACACCAAGAATAATACACTTTGATAGAGCTGATTAAAAATCACTCCTAAAACTGCTGAGGCAATGTACAACAACACAATGTTAAAATACGATTTATACCGTGTTGATATATTTCCATGTCCTCAAAATCTACCGCATTTTTTTTGATCAACCAATTGGTCAACCGTTTTGATAACAGTTCAAACATTAGAAGTTTCTTAACTTTTTGACTTTTTCCGGCAGCTTTGACTGACCAAACGGTCCAAAACAAGTTGTGTTTGCTGCTCGTTTAGCAGACTTGTATGCTATTTTAGCCACTAATTCTGCCAAACTCACTTTTTGTTGCTCATTGAATAGTCGCACTCCTTTCATAAGTATTTCTTTTGGCATTTATATAATAATTAAAATATGTATATTGTGCTTCGAAATGTAAAAAAATAATGTGTTTTTGTAAATAATTAACATTCCGGTATTTATTTAAGTTTATTTTTGTGGTATGATATAATATATCACAACGATTGGGTGATACTATGATCTACAAAATTGCCGTATGCGATGATGAAAGAATTATATGCAGAGCAATTTACGATATGATAAAAGTCGTATCTGAACAAAACGATATTCGATTTGAAACTGACTGCTTTACCACCGGAGAAGAATTGTGCGAGGAAATGAAAAGCAGTGCGTATGATTTGGTCATCCTCGATATAGAATTACCGAAAATGAACGGTGTAGCTGTTGGAAAATATATAAGAGAAAAACTTAATAATGAAACTGTACAAATCGCATACATCTCTTCTAAACAGCAATATGCTATGGAGCTGTTTGAAATCAGACCAATCAATTTTCTTATCAAGCCGATTACGAAAGAGAAAATCCAAGCTATTATTGATAAGCTATTAAAACTCAATTCTGTCGATACTCAGATTTTCAAATTCAAGGTCGGGCAGGAATATATTAAACTGCCAATGTCACAGATTGTCTATTTCAGCAGCAGTGGAAGAACTGTTACGCTTGTTTCTAATGAAAACAACTATGTGTTTTATAGAACGCTTGACGATATTTATGGAGGACTAAAAACCGGACATTTTCTGTACATACATAAATCCTTTATTGTAAATTACAGATATGTACGGCAGTATGAATATGAACAGGTGACACTCCTTGACGGAACAGTCCTCCCGATCAGTCAGCCAAGAAGAAAGCTGATAAGAAAAATGATTTTGGAAATGGAGGGCTGAAAATGAATTCCGTGCTTTACTATATCGTTTTTTTGGTTATTAATGCCTTTGACACTTATATTATCTATCAATTCATGAAATCTTTTTTTAAAGATAATTACAATGATAAAACATTTACGCTGATTCTTTATGTCATTTATTATTCTATTTCAAGTCTTATCTATATCTTCTTATCGAGTTTTGTTCTTAATCTGAGTAGCTCTGTTTTACTTGTTTTTATGCTTACAATCGGCTACCGCTCGAAAATTTCGACAAAAGTAATATCAACTATATTAGCAGTTCTTACCTTCCTAACAGCTGAAATTATTATTGCTGTTTTGATAGGTGCAATAAATATGGATCTGACAAAGCATACTTATTATGGCACTGAACTATCACTGCTTGCTGTCAGCATATTAAAATACTTGTTTGTAAAGATTATCAGCCGATTCAGAAATCTGAACGGTGATATCAAACCGCCTAAATCATTTTTACTTATTGCGTTTTTTGTTCCGTTGATTTCCGTATTTCTGGAAATGCAGCTTATTACACAAAACAGCATCAGCGACATTATTTATGCTTCTACACTACTTATATGTGTGGTGCTGTTGAATTTTATGGTATTTTATCTTTATGATTCCATCACTAAGCTATTCACTGAAAAGGTAAATGCTGCAGCAGCGAGGCAGAGAAGTATTTATTATCAAAAAGAAGCTCAGCTTCTTGAACAAAATATAGGAGAAATAAAAAAACTCCGGCATGATATGAAAAATCATATGATAGCCATTTCGGAGTTATCAAAGAAACACGGCAATACGGATATTACAGATTATATCTCTGCTCTTTCGGGAAAAATAGTGCGGGCTGAAGAATATAGTCAGACAGGTATTCTGTCTTTGGATAGTATAATAAATTACAAGCTAACACAGGCAAAACAATCAGGAATTAAAGTTAGCTGCGAAATTACTGTACCAAATGATCTGAAAATAGCATCGAATGATTTTGTAACCATCATAGGCAATCTACTTGATAATGCAATTGAAGCGGTAGAAAAAATACAAGATGACAAATATATTTTTCTTAATATCAGATACACAAAAGGTACATTATTTATCACCATGAAAAACAGCTTTGACGGTATTCTGAATATAAAAAACAATCAGTTTCAGACAACAAAAAGCGATACCGTGCTTCACGGTATTGGTCTGCAAAGCATTGAATCTACAATTCATAAATATAACGGTGAATTGTTGACAATCCATAGTGACACTGAATTTGTTACAAAAATAATAATGATAGTATAAAACGGGCAGACATTCTGAAATTGAATGTCTGCCCGTTTTCGCTATATTGATTTTTGTTTATTACAACAGATCCATAATAACAGGAAACGCATAAATCATCATAACACCGCATACTACCCCAAACCCTGTCAGGATTTCAATAGCAGCCGATACTTTTTTCGGAATATGTATTTTTCGTCGGAATATGATATACACAGCCAATAACGAAAATCCGATAACAGTAATGATAATCCCGCCGGCAAAGCCTTTCGGTATCAGATAGACCTCTATGCTGTTTTCTCCGGCAGGCAGTTCAAAAGCTGTCAGATCTGACAATACTCTTTTGACAGGAACCTTATTGCCGTTTACCTTTACAATAAGACCGTCATTGTAGGGTATTGAAAGCAAACAAGTTTTAGTGGATTCTGTACAAACATTTCCTGTAATTTTACTGCCATTATAACGGAGCTCAGCACAGCTTGTATTGTCAATAGCTTCTGACAGCAAATCAAGATTAAGTCCAAATACACCAAAGCTGTAACAATTTATCTTTTTGTTAGCTGTGATCTCCACATTGATTTTTTCATTTTCATATTCGCCTAATTTCAAAAGACCGTTTGCATCTGCTTCGGGATATTTATTTTTTATTGTCCTGCCGTTTACCTTGACTGATAAGCCCTCAAAATAATCCTCCGACAGAGAATTGGAAAATCTGTCATAGCAATCAGCATACAGGCTTTGTCTGCCGGTTACAAAAAAATCGTATTTTACTTTTGCCGCATTGGAAAGCTGATACTTGTTATTTGAATACGCAATGCCTGTGCTTTTTTTATTGTCATAATCATACTTTGTAATCAATTCTTTATCCATATCAAAAATGTTCTCAAAAAGATATTGCTGTATTTCGGCTCTTGTCATTCCGTCAGGAATATCAGCATCGCCTGAAAAATCATTGTCGCATAGAATACCCAAGCTAAGATATGGAGATATGCTGTTGATAGAATATTTGCCGTTTGTGTAAACTGTATCATCTGTTGCTTTACCCTCAGTGATGTTATATCTTATGCAGTACAAAGCATTGGTAAGTTCAGTTCCTCCGGTACTGCCGGATTTCATCCATACGGTACTGTACCCGAAAAGACGCTGCATAACCATAAAATCATGGTCGGTGAGGGAAGTGTAATGGCTGACAGAAGGATAGCCTAATGCTCCGGTCATATTATAATCAGCCGCCTTGAAGTCGGTTTTTACTCTGTAAAAATCATTATCTTGAATCTTATCGCTCATTTCCGAGATGGAAACAAAATCTGTTGTCCTTTTCGGATTATTTACAGCAGGACTAACCATATAGAGTCGGATAATGTTCATTCCCTCCGCACAGCACAGGGTTACAAGCATTATTGCAAAAAACTGTTTTATGATAAGCCTTTTTCGGTAAAGCAAAAGAATAATCAGATAACAAACCACACCTAATACAAAAAGTCTTGCCAGTCCGTCAAGGGATTCTTTCGTACCCCACAGGGTAGCTGTATATTTTGTAAGCGTTTCAAAGTCTTTGTCTATCATCTTCTTGGAAAAGAAATAATATCCATAAATCAGGGCAAAAGACAAAGGAATCAATATGTACTGTATTTTTAACTTTATTTCAGATTTTTCTTTCCCTATATCTGTCAAAAAATCTGCACAGCATATCAGACCAATAAATATAGTGATAAAGCCGTATCGTGCCGGGAATGACATATAGTTTCCCGTGTGCCACATAATATTGACAGGCTCTATAAAAAACGGTATCAGTGTAAGAAAAAATAACAACAGGTTTCTTCTGTGCTCCTTTGTTTTCTTCTCTCTGCTTAACATCCGCATAATTAGCACAACAAAAATGAAACCTGTGCAGAACAAGAGAGGTAATACGGTTTCGTATTTTGACAAAAAACTTGAACTGTTTATCGTGTCCGAAACAGAGCTGAGCCTGTCGGATGACATAACCTGTATCAAACTCGGCAGCCATATCACGGCTGTAATCATAGCGGCAAGAACAGAGCCTGTCAGAAATTTAACACAGACCTCACGGCGATATTCCGACTGTCGTTCACCGACAAAATATATCGTCATATACAGCAGAATAAAAACAACAACCATGTAGCAAAGGTAGAAATTTATTATCATTATCGCGGATAACGAAATGATGAATAATATGCTTTTGTGTTCCTTTGTCAGCTTTTCCAGTCCGATTATAAGTATGGGAAACATATACATAACATCAAGCCACATGATATTCTGATAGAACAGCATACCATATCCGCAAAAAGCATACATCAAGCTAAGTGAAACAGTAATAGCTCCGCTTGTCGTTTTCTTACAGCATCTGAAATAAATTGCCGCCGTAAAGGAGCATAATGTCAGCTTCAATATGACTATGATATTGACAAAATATATGATTTCTTCCTTTGGCACAAAGACCGACAGCAGAGAAAACGGATTTGAAAGGAAAAAGCAGAACACACCCCGGAAGTTCATACCGCCTGCATTGGAAATACTGAAAAACAGATTGTCTTTTCCGCTTAGTATATCTTTAAAGTCCATCAACAGGGGGATACTCTGCTGATTCATATCGCACCAGGCAATACTGCCTTGTCCAAACGGGTACATATTATAGCTTTTGAACACATACAACAATACCGCTAAAGTCAGTAAAGGAGGAAAAAACATTGGAAAGTATTTTTTGATTGGTTTTGCAAGAGCTTTCATTCAAGTATTTCCCCCTGATAGTTGTACTGAATATCATTGGGATCAATGCGGTTGCTTTCGGATTCTTCGGCATAGTTTGAGCTTGGCTGCTCTGTTTCAGATTCATTAGGTGTATATTCCTGACTGACACCTGATGTTGCTTCCTGTTCAAAAGATTCTTTTGTTTCAGGATTAGAATAAGCGACCGAATTTACGACATTATAGTTGCTTTGTTTGTTATCAGAAACACTGCTTTTGCTTTCAGTCTTTTCGTTTTCTGTATTATCGGAAAGGATAAGCTGATATTCATCAGGCTTCGGATCACACATACCTGTCATTGTTTTTTCAAGAGAATCAAGTAGGAGTTCTTTCCCTATGCTGTCATAGTATTGTTCAAGATTTTTCGTTATAGTCAGGGTGTAGACCGTATGATCTCCAACTTTATGTGCTGCAACTTCTACACCGCTATATTCGGAAATTTCTGTTGTACCGTTGTCGGATATTTTTACAGAGATAAAACGAACTTCATCTCCGATTTGGTTTTCTTTCTTCCAAATATCAAAGAGATTTTCAGGAGAAGCATCTGTAACAATAGTCTTTTGTTCCATCTTACCATTTACAACATAATAAATTTCAAACGGCATTTTTCCAAAATCTTTTTCGCTCGAATCTTCAAGCATCGGAGCTTCCGAGCTTGCTCCTTCTGCTGCTCCGTTTTCAGGAGATTCTTCATTAACAGGCTTAACCGAGCTTGTACCAACCGCAGAGGAAACACCTGAATCAATAACCACATTGCTTTTGTTCATATTTTGAACAATGAGAACAGCCGCACAAGCAAAAACGACACAGGCAGCCACAGAGGTTATTGCTAAAAATGCCTTTTTACTGCTTTTCTTCGGTTCCATTGCCTTTTCGATAAGCTCATCATCAACATTGCCGATACTGTCAAATAAATCGAATTTTGTCATAACAAGCCCTCCGCTTCAAGTCTTGTTTTCAGTTTGTTCCTTGTTCTCATCAGCATGACCTTAACTTTACTTTCGGAAAAGCCAAAATGCTTTGCTATTTCCTTTACTGATTTTGCATACCAATAACGGCAAAGAAACACCCTCTGTTCCGTGTCCCTTAACTCTCTGACAAAAGTGTTGATAGTTTTATCAAGCATTTCTTTTTCCATTTCAGCTATCGGATCACCGTTCGGAGAAATACATTCCGATAACTCGTCCAATACCTCTGCTATCTCACCGCCACGTTTTTCTGCATTTTTTCTCCTCCACTTGTCAATAGAGAGCCTCCTTGTTATTTTACCGAGAAAGGTTTTCAAAATGCTCGGCTTATGCGGCGGCATACTGTTCCATGCGGACATATAGGTATCATTCACGCTTTCTTTGGAATCTTCCTCATTATGTAAAATACCATAAGCAACAGAATAACAGTAAGTGCCATATTTCTCAGAAGTAACGGAAATAGCCTGCTCGTTCCTGTCCCAATACATTTCTACGATCTGTGCATCAGTCATAGCAAAGACCTCCTTTCAAAAGTCCTTCTATATAATTACTCGTATTTTATTACGATTGGTTACAGACTATTTAAAATTTTTTGAAAAAAGATGTATTTTAGTATATGAAATAAAATAACAGTCGTCCGGTATGTAGCACATCTGATACAAACTTGCTCTGGAAAAAATCACAGAAAAATGCTATAATAACTCTGCCAAAAGGAAAGACAATTGGTCACTGCCTCGGTCGAAAGCGGCACGGGGCAAAAAATAAGGGTATAGGTTAGTTCTCTCTAACTCACGACAAAACAACTGCCCGTAAAATAGTGTAACAAATGCAGTAAAAATAAAAATAGTGGTTTGATATGACCGCTAATTGTTTTTAAATAAAATGAATTTGATATGATAGAAAACTTCATAAAGATATGCTATAATATAAATATATTTTTCGCCATTTGTATATTCCACACAGATTCCAAATAACCACCAATTTTTACAATGTTATAGACGAAGTTGCCGTATCTAATTCACTCCTCGTATTCGTGATAGATTTACAGGGAAATGTTCTTTACAGCGCAGATGAGTACAGGCGTCTTTACAGCAGTACAGAACAGGATGATTATAGGACAGACAACCCGTATCATTCCGATGACGTTATGAATTGGGAGAAGGGTGCGCTGCGCAATCTGCCATACAGTTATGAAACACTTATCGCAAGGCTGAGGGAAACCGGCACGGATAGCGTTGACTTTGTAACGGAGGACAACACCGCCTATGTTACAGGTGTTAAGCTGGACAATGGAAACATTATTTATATCAGTGTGCTTGGAATAAAATTTTCCAAGGGCTTAAACGGGTTTTGACTTTAATAAATAATACATCGAAAAAATAAGACAATAATCGACACAAAAGAGCATAATACAGATTGATTTTTCCTGCAATGTAAAATATAATAATAAATATCTCTTTAATTTAAATAGTCTAATAAAACCGTTTTTCTTACACCTACAACATCTCTTAACCATACTCTATTGGAAATATAACTACTGCTGATTTTTGATAAATTAATATTACTATCCTTCTACTTCTCATATATTCTAAAGATAAGCGTCTGCCTGATAATGTTGAATTTAATTTAGTAAAAAAATTTGATAACATATAATATGTTATTCTCGATAATGTAATGTTTACCACCATTAACAAAACTGTTAATGGTATGATGAAAAATATCAATAAAAGGAGTAAAAGTATATGATAAGAATAAGACCATATAAAGCATCAGATGCGGATACAATATTATCTTGGTGCAAAGATGAAAAAGAGTTTTATCAATGGACAGCAGGTATACTGGGTAATTATCCTATAACGCAAAATGAATTTCGTTTTGTTGAATCTCTCTTTCCGTTTACGGCATTTGATGAAAAAGAAATTGTAGGATTTTTTACACTAAGATGTCCTAAAGAATCATTAGATGAATTACGCTTTGGGTTTGTTATTGTAAATCCTCAAAAAAGAGGAAAAGGCTACGGAAAAGCCATGCTTAGTTTAGGACTGAAATTTGTATTTGAAATATATGGTGCAAAGAAAGCGTCATTGGGTGTTTTTGAGAATAATCTTCCTGCCTATTATTGTTATAAATCAGTGGGTTTTAAAGATGTAATTCTTGAAACAACAGAAAAATATTATGTTCTGGGTGAAGAATGGAATTGCAGAGAACTGGCTTTTGGTGAAAATATAGATTGACACATAATTATTGGCTATGAAAATTATGAGAAACAATAATATAAATTGTCAGTGACTATTAAGTATATTTTAAAAATGAGAGGGAAGAAGTATATGAAAACCAAAGAAATCCTGACCGAAGCGGCCGCACTGCAAGAAGAACTGCAAGTTATTCGGCACGACTTGCACCAACATCCCGAACTTGGATTTGACCTTACTTATACATTGCCCTATGTGCGTGAAAAGTTGATTGAGATGGGATATGAGCCGGCAGAGTGCGGCAAGGCAGGTCTTATCGCATTGGCAGGTGGTAAAAAGCCCGGCAAGACTTTTTTGTTGCGCGCCGATATGGACGCACTGCCCATAACAGAAGAAGCAAATGTGGATTTTGCCAGTCTATATCCGGGTCGTATGCATGGCTGCGGGCACGATATGCACACCGCTATGCTGCTTGGTGCCGCCAAACTGCTCAAAGCGCATGAGGACGAGTTGGAAGGTACTGTCAAACTGGTATTTCAGCCGGCAGAGGAGATTTTTCAGGGTTCACCTGATATGTTGGCAAACGGTATGCTTGAGGCTCCAAAAGTAGATGCCGCCGCAATGATACATGTTATGGCCGGTATACCGCTTCCAAGCGGCAGTGTACTTGTAGCGGACGGCGGAGTATCGACCGCTTCCTGCGAGCAGTATCACATCACAGTACAAGGTAAAGGAGGACACGGCGCATCACCGCACTTGGCGATAGACCCCATAACCGCCGCCGCACACATTCATTTGGCTTTGCAGGAAATTAGTGCCCGCGAGCTGGACGGCAATGAGTTCGGCATATTTACGACAGGTCGTTTTACGGCGGGCGAGGTGAGCAATGTTATTCCTGACAAAGCCGAGATGTGGGGTACCATTCGTACTACCGATACAGAAAATGCCGTGGGGGAGCGAATCAAAACCCGCATACGGGAGATTTGCAACGGACTTGCAGCGGCTATGCGTTGTCGGGCTTCTGTTGAGTTTTATGATTACTGCCCTTGTATGGACGTTGACCCGGCGCTGTCAAAAGATACGCTGACCTATGTGCAAGAGCTGCTCGGTACGTCGGCAATGAATTTGAACACTATCAGCGGCGGAAATGCAGGCGGCGGCAGTGAAGATTTTTCCTTTGTGAGCCACAAAGTCCCAACAGTGACGATGTTTCTGGTTGCCGGCGATATGGACAAAGGCTACTGCTATGCACAGCATCACCCCAAGGCAAAGTTTGATGACGCAGTGTTGAGCCGTGGGGCGGCAGTTCACACCTGGTTAGCAATGCGTTGGTTGGAAGAACACAAAGACTGAGATACTAAAGTGTAAGAAGTGGGCAGATTAAAATAATAAATGCAACAAAAATTTATTATCATATTTGTGAGAAACCAAAATATTTTGGTTACCTGAGATTATTTCAGCAAAATTGCAAGCAGAATAAAAATCGACCAACGGCTTAATATTTCATTGTAGAAGAATTAGCCTATCTATCGTTGGATAAACCAAAAAATAGGGCGGTACCTTGAAACAGTCTTTCAAGATACCGCCCTGATTTTTATTAGGTTTTGATTTGTAACCTTTCCGAATTAGAAAGGTTACAAATCAAACATTTTTTGCATTTCCGTATACATTGTTCCGTTCTTTGCGTACTCCAGAGTATCACAAAGACGGATATTATTTTTTTCAATTTGGATTTTATCGCTGAATCCGAGGATATATCTCAGGCAAATTCGATATATAATTTCCGTCGGAGCGCAGCCATATACTTGTTTTGCAAAGATATGATTAAGTCTTTTTGCGTCATCAGGATAAAGCTCTTTCATACGGTCACTCTGATAAAGGCGTGTCACGATTTCCGTTATATACATTCCCGATTTCATATAAAGATCGGCAAATGTGGCTTCGGGATTATCAAAGCAGCCGGGATTTTCCTGTTCCAGCTTATCCACCATATCCTTTACTACTTTTTTAGGGGTGAATATCTGGTTAGTGCGTTGTGGGGGAATAAAATCAAAAATATCTTCATTGTGGTCGGTTTCAAAATAATTTGCAAGCTCGGCGCGTTTTCTCATAAACTCCTGTACGGCGTCGTTAAACACTACTTCATCAAATAGGTGACCGTCAAAGTGTTTCTTTTCGCCGCTGTCGGATACATAATCTCCGCCATCACGCAACATACGGAACTGCTCAAGTGTAACGCCTTGACCGTTTTGAGGATTGACGGTAACCTCCCAAAACACGTCTTTCGGAACAAGGGTATCAAAATTTGCAAGAGTGGTATTTTCATCGCCGTATGCCATAAGAAAAGCAGGAATAGTTCTGGAAAAGCCGCGCAAATGGTCACGGACGTTGCCCTCGATTGAATCTTTTTGAGTTTTCAGCTTTTCGGTTTCTATCATTTCAACAGTAGTTTCCGCAACCTTTTTCACCGTTTCATCGCTGTGAAGTTTATTTCTGATGTTGTCCAGCATATCACGGTAGCCTTGTTTACGTCTTTCATTGTATTCTTCAGTGATTTTCGTAATATCTTCCATTGTTGAATGTGACTGCTGTGCCTGTTTGATTTTTTCATCATATTCTTTGGTAAGTTGGTGGTCATGGATAGTATAATTGCCGTACTCTCGATTAACAACCGTATCTGTGGTTTCCTGAATTTTACGTTCAAGCTGATTTTGCGCTGATTTTCTAAGGTCGCTTCCATACTGCTCTTTTGCGGAGTTAATAAGAGTTTTTGCGATAGGCTTTGAAAACGTATCCTGCAATTTTTTCAACTCGTCCTTTTTGGGATTAGGAGTTATTTCCACTTTTCTTTTTTGATCCTCAACAGCCGCTTTTAGTTGTTCCTCAACATCTGCATAGATTTTATCGCCGAAAAGTTCACCTGCTGTTCCTATTATCTGTTCTTTTGGGATTTCAACATCTCCGTTTTCATTCAGATTCAACTTGTCGGCTGTGGTGTCATCTATATGAGTAGGGGAGAGGGTTTTCGGTTCTTCAAGTGCCTGCATACCGTTGATAATATCAATAATTTCCTTTGGGGCTCCGAAAATACCGCTGATATTAGCAAACAGAAAATTAGACATAAAGCCGCGTTCTACAACCTCTCTTGCATGGATATGGCGCGGAATGGTAAGAACTTTTTCTGCATCAAGTTCTATCATTGAGCCTTCCTCATCTTCGCCATATATCGGGAAAAAATTCAGAAGCTCTCTGACGTTCTGTTTGCGGCTGTAAAAATCTCCTTTGTCGTTTGATGTTTCGGGGATAAGGTCGTTTGCAAACTGTTCAAAGATAGTAAGAGTACGGGCAGGGTCAAAATCAAACACATAAGCATTTTTCTTTCTGTAAGTATTGCCGTCTGTGTCGGTGAAAAGGCACGGATTCTGCGCGCGAAAAGCCGCCTGCATATAGAGAGCAGGACTTGCCATATTCGACAGCATAAGAACAGCCGTCCATTCGGGTATAGTAACGCCCGTGGTAAGCTGTCCGACAGACAGAGTAATAGTTTTGTCGTATTTTTGTATCGCCTTTGTTACCTTGTCAAAAGACTTTTGATTTTCGTCGTCATCATCTAATTTTCCGTCACCTGCCGCAAGAATTATCTCATAATCCTTGAATACAGGGTGCAGTTTCAGTTTTTTTGCGAGAGCCTTTGCGCTTGCGACACGGTTCAATATCCAGAATGTGTGCTTTAATTCATCACGAAGTTCGGGAGTTGAAAACGGGAACTTTTCCTGCCGTGTCAATGCGTCAAGAAACTTATCGACATCTGAATTATGAATAAAATTTCCCTGTTCGTTTGTCTTGAAAAATTCATTCAAATCAAACGCAAATTCTTCAATATCATTGTTAGCAAGCTCTATGCCTCTTTTTACTTTGTCACGGACAATATCGGACATCTGATATGTAAAAAGAGAAAGGCAGGGCAAATTTGCATAAGGATTTTCTATCTCGTCTAAAACATTCCAATCACGCTTTTTCTTCTGCTCGTCTGCGTATGTCCAGTTGTAGATAGCACTTTCGGGGAATTTGTCATTTGCGAGAGCCTTGAACGGTGTACCCGAAAGGTGCAGTGTCCACTTGCGGCGAATATGACAAAAAGCTGTGTCGGTCTTGTAGGTATCAACACCCTCGTGTGCTTCGTCTACTATAAGAATATCCCATACAATACCTTTTTTATCGCTGATTTCGGAGAGCTTATCATATTGACCGCCAAAATAAATAGAACCTTTCAAGTCCTGCAAGCTGACAAATTCAATACAGCCTTTTGTATCATCATCTATTTTATCTAAGTATTTCTCACGGCTGTAAACGAACTTTTTGTTCTTTATACCGTCCACGCTGCTGACAAAGTAATATCCCGAATTCGGACCGAAAAATGTTTCATAGTCGGAATACCACGAATTTGCGATGGCAGGGCGGTTGGTTACAATAAGAATATTCTTTGCTTCGAGTTTCATACACAAGTCGTAAGCGGCAAGAGTTTTTCCGAAACGGGGTTTTGCGTTCCAGAGAAACTCCGCTTTTTCACGACCGCCGAAATACTCCGCTGTTTTTCGTACTGCCTCAGCCTGTTCATCACGGAGCTTATAGGGTATTACGGCATCTGCATCTTTTTCCGACGGTATGCCGTGATTCTGTGTAAAGTCTATAAAATTTTCTTTGGCAATATTCGGTTCAATTTGAAACCATTCAGTACCTTTTTCCCGTGGGATATTCAGCTTTTTCAGATAGGCATGAAAATCCTTATCGGTAAAAGTTGTGTAAGGCTCAGTCATAAATACAGCACGCATTGCCCAGTGTGTTATGTGAGCTACGCCTACGGTGTGCGTCTGTTCGTTTATGCGTGTTTCAACGTCACGTTCTGTATAACCTATCTTTGTCCAGCCTTTATGGGCAAGCACATCGGGAGTGGTATAGGCATAGCACTGCGGTGTTACCTTTGCGGTAGTTTTAATTTTTATCGCTGACATTATGCCATCTCCTTTAC
>CANQBK010000036.1 GCA_947589485.1 uncultured Clostridia bacterium
TACTACAAAAAGACAAGCGATACATCTTGGACGACAAAGCAGAACTACTCGACAAATGCAAAAGTATCAATAACTCCCGCAAAGGCAACTACCTATGACGTATGTGTAAGGGTAATGGACGCAAAGGGAACAATTGCAAAGAAATACTTTACGGTAAAGGTGACATAAGCTCTTGCTAATAGTTAGACATTGAGCGCAACATCAATAGCTCTCGGCAATAATGTCAAGCTGAACGACAGTGCAAAGGGTGGTATGGGTTCTTACCGGTATGCTTATTTTTATAAGCTGAATACGGCTTCCTCTTGGAAAACCGTTAAGGATTATTCTACTACAACTATGAAAACCATAACGCCCTCGGCGGCAGGAACCTATGATATATGCATTAAGGTAAAGGACGGTTCCGGTACGGTATCCAAAAAATATTTCGTACTTAAAGTTACAAAGTAAATTTTTAGGTGGATTAATGTACAATGATTAGAAATTGTTGTACATTAGTCCACTGTTATTTTGTTTGGAAATTAACGGCTTTGATATTAAGGCAATACAAATATAACGAATATTAATACTCAATATAAAAATATTTTCAAATTACTTGTGTTTTATAATCGAAAATTGTACAATTAATAAAACAAAACAAAACATTTTTAAAATATGTTTACTTTTAGAAAATATTGGTGACATATAAGTTAAATTATTTTTTTAGGGGAAATAAATATTATTAACGGAGGAAGAAAAATGGTGGATTTTAAGAAATTGACAAAGAAGATTTTCTGCTTATCTCTTTCGGCAGTATTGGCAGGCGGCAGTATGTCTGTTGCTTTGCCGCAAATGATAGACGGCGGTATTACGGCAGAAGCGGCGAGTGAAAATACAACTGCCGACGATTTTGAGTGGGAAGAAAATCATGGCGGCAGTGTAACAATTACACGTTATACCGGAAACGGCGGAAATGTTGTTATTCCGTCTGAAATTGACGGAAAGTCTGTTACATCAATAGGCGATTGGGCATTTGAAGATTGCACAGGACTGACAAGCGTAACGATACCCGACAGTGTTACATCAATAGGCGATTGGGCATTTGAAGATTGCACAGGACTGACAAGCGTAACCATACCCGACAGTGTTAAATCAATAGGCAATTATGCGTTTTTAAGCTGCACAGGACTGACAAGCGTAATCATACCCGACAGTGTTACATCAATAGGCAGTTGGACGTTTTCTTATTGCACAGGACTGACAAACGTAATGATACCCGACAGTGTTACATCAATAGGCGATTGGGCATTTGAAGATTGCACAGGACTGACAAGCGTAACCATACCCGGCAGTGTTACATCAATAGGTGATGGGGCGTTTGAATTTTGCGATGGACTGACAAGCATAACGATACCCGACAGTGTTACATCAATAAGCGAAGAAGCATTTTCCGGTTGTGATGGACTTACAGTAATAAGTGTTGATAAAAATAACAAAAGCTACACATCCGAAGACGGTGTTTTATTTGACAAAAATAAAACTACTTTGATAACATATCCCGGAGGTAAGAAAGGCTCCTACACCATACCCGACAGTGTTACATCGATAGGCAATTACGCGTTTGCATATTGCAAAGGACTGACAGACATAACGATACCCGGCAGTGTTACATCAATAGGTGATGGGGCGTTTTTCAATTGCGATGGACTGACAAGCGTAACGATACCCGACAGTGTTACATCAATAGGCAGTTGGACGTTTGCCGGTTGCACAGGACTGACAAACGTAATGATACCCGACAGTGTTATATCAATAGGTGAGGATGCGTTTGAGGGTTGCACAGGACTGACAAGCGTAACCATACCCGACAGTGTTATATCAATAGACAATCATGCGTTTGATGGCTGCACAGGACTGACAAACGTAACAATAGGAAAAGTTGTTACATCAATAGGTGATGGGGCGTTTGAATTTTGCGATGAACTTACAGTAATAAGTGTTGATAAAAATAACAAAAGCTACACATCAGAAGATGGTGTTTTATTTGATAAAAATAAAACTACTTTGATAGCATATCCCGGAGGTAAGAAAGGTACCTACTCTATACCGTATAGTGTTACATCAATAGGTGCTTTTGCGTTTTCTTGTTGCACAGGACTGACAAGCGTAACGATACCCGACAGTGTTACGGAGATAGGCTATAGTGCGTTTCAATATTGCTATGGACTGACAAACGTAACGATACCCGACAGTGTTACATCAATAGGCGATTGGGCGTTTGAAGGTTGCACAGGACTGACAAGCGTAACCATACCCGAGAGTGTTACATCAATAGGTGATTGTGCGTTTGGTGGTTGCTATGACCTTACAATTTATGGCAAAAAAGGTTCTTATGCGGAACAATACGCAAAAGATAATAATATTCCTTTTAAGGCTGTTGTTGATGTAAGCGTAACCGGAATAAAATTGAGCCAAACATCAATAACGCTTGAAAAGGGCAAAACACAGACAATAACGGCGACTGTTTCACCGAGCAATGCGACGAACAAAACCGTAACGTGGACAACGAGCAACAGCAGTGTTGCGACCGTAAGCAATGGCAAAATAACAGCTAAGGGAGCAGGTACGGCAACGATTACGGCAAAAACAGCAAACGGCAAAACGGCGACCTGTAAAGTAACAGTTAAAAATCCGACAGTTGACCCGACAAGTATAAAACTCAACAAAACAACCGCAAGTGTGGCAGTTGGTTCGACATTAACGCTTACGGCAACGGTTTTTCCGAGCAATGCGACAAACAAAACCGTAACGTGGAGTTCAAACAATACGGGAGTTGCAAAGGTTTCGAGCAAAGGTGTTGTTACGGGCGTTAAAGCCGGTACGGCGGTTATAACTGCTAAATCAAACAACGGTAAAAGTGCTAAAGCGACAATTACTGTAACGGCGGCGAAGGCTCTTACCAACAGTTCAACATTGAGCGCAACATCAATAGCCCTCGGTAATTCCGTAACAGTGACCGCAAAAGCAACGGGCGGTACAACTCCGTATAAATATGCGGTTTACTACAAAAAGACAAGCGATACATCTTGGACGACAAAGCAGAACTACTCGACAAATGCAAAAGTATCAATAACTCCTGCAGTGGCAACTACCTATGACGTATGTGTAAGGGTAATGGACGCAAAGGGAACAATTGCAAAAAAATACTTTACGGTCAAGGTAACAGCGGCAGCCAAAGCACTTGCTAACAGCTCAACATTGAGCGCAACATCAATAGAGCTTGGCAAGTCCGTAACTGTAACAGCAAAGGCTTCGGGCGGTACAACTCCGTATAAATATGCGGTTTACTACAAAAAGACAACAGATTCATCTTGGACAACAAAACAAGACTTTACTACAAATGCAAAAGTATCAATAACTCCCGCAGCGGCAACTACCTATGACGTATGCGTAAAGGTAAAAGACGCATCAGGAACAGTTGCAAAGAAATACTTCACGGTCAAGGTAACAGCGGCAGCAAAAGCTCTTACCAACAGTTCAACATTGAGCGCAACATCAATACCCCTCGGTAATTCCGTAACAGTGACCGCAAAGGCAACAGGCGGTACAACTCCGTATAAATATGCGGTTTACTACAAGAAAACAAGCGCAACATCTTGGACGACAAAGCAGGATTATACGACAAATGCAAAAGTATCGCTAACGCCTGCGTCTGCAACGACCTATGACGTATGTGTAAAAGTAAAGGACGCAAAGGGAACAGTCGCAAAGAAATACTTTACAGTCAACGTAACAAATGCTCTTACCAACAGTTCGACATTGAGCGCAACATCAATAGCCCTCGGTAAGTCCGTAACAGTGACCGCAAAAGCAACAGGCGGTACAACTCCGTACAAATATGCGGTTTACTACAAGAAAACAAGCGCAACATCTTGGACAACAAAGCAGGATTATACGACAAATGCAAAAGTATCAATAACTCCAACAGCGGCAACAACCTATGACGTATGCGTAAAGGTAAAGGACGCAAAGGGAACAGTCGCAAAGAAATACTTTACTGTTAATGTAACAAAGGCTCTTACAAACAGTTCAACATTGAGCGCAACATCAATATCACTCGGTAATTCCGTAACAGTGACCGCAAAAGCAACAGGCGGAACAACTCCGTACAAATATGCGGTTTACTACAAAAAAGAAAGTGATACGTCTTGGACAACAAAACAGGATTACACAACAAACGCAAAAGTATCAATAACTCCCTCAAAGGCAACTACCTATGACGTATGCGTAAAGGTAAGGGACGCAAAGGGAACAGTTGCAAAGAAATACTTTACGGTCAAGGTAACAGCGGCTCTAACAAACAGCTCAACATTGAGCGCAACATCAATAGCCCTCGGTAATTCTGTAACAGTGACCGCAAAAGCAACAGGCGGCACAACTCCGTATAAATATGCGGTTTACTACAAGAAAACAAGCGCAACATCTTGGACGACAAAACAGGACTACACAACAAATGCAAAAGTATCGCTAACGCCTGCGTCTGCAACGACCTATGACGTATGTGTAAAGGTAAAGGACGCAAAAGGCACAGTCGTAAACAAGGATATAACGGTTAAAGTTACAAATGCGGCTCTTACAAACAACTCAACCGTGAGTGCATCATCGGTAAAGCTCGGAAAATCGGTAACGATTACGGGCAAGGCAACAGGCGGCACAAGCCCCTACAAATATGCGGCTTATTACAAAAAGTCAAGTTCATCAACTTGGACAAGAATCCGTGATTACGGCTCTACCGCAACAATGAGCGTAAAACCGGCTTCCGCAACGACATATACTGTTCGTGTAAAGGTAAAGGACGCAAAAGGTACTGTCGTAAATAAAGACATAACGGTAAAAGTTACAAAGTAATATTTACCGTTAAAAGGAAAAGATTAAATAGCAACAAGACTGCCGACTTGAATATAAGACGGCAGTCTTGTTTTTATAATACTTATATTTTTCTTTTCGGTACTTTAATTGTAAATTAAATAAAAGGGCATAATAAACCAAAAAGAATTTAGATAATGTTAAAAATTAGACAATTTGTCTGTTTTACTAAAAAATCATACAAAAATTTCAACATAATTAACCTATACTTTATGTAAAAATGGTTGTATAATATATCCAAGCTCTTGAAATTATATTAAAAGCTGAAAGGAGTTTTTTATATGGAAATTATTACAAAAAGACCCGAAAAGATAATTTATCGTGACGGTGACAATGCAGTAAAAGTTTTTTCAAAAAAATACCCAAAATCCGACATACTTAACGAAGCACTTAATCAGTCAAGGGTTGAAGAAACCGGACTTCCCATTCCTGCGCTCAAATCCGTTTCCGTTATTAACGGCGAATGGGCAATAACAATGGAGTATGTTGAAGGAAAAACGCTTGCTCAGATTATGGAGGACGACCCCGACAATCTTGAAAAATATATGAATGATTTTGTTGACTTGCAAATAAAAGTCCAAAATAATAAAGCACCTCTTTTGAATAAGCTGAATGATAAAATGAAACGTAAAATATCGAGTTTAGCCGGAAAAGTTGATGCAACAATACGGTATGAGCTTCATACACGCATAGACGGTATGCCCAAACATAACAAGCTGTGCCACGGTGACTTCAATCCGAGCAATATTATTATTGACAAAGACGGAAATCCCCATATAATTGACTGGTCACACGCAACTCAGGGCAATGCTTCTGCGGACGCCGCAAGAACATATCTGCTTTTTGCCTTGAAGGATAAGAAAATTGCCGATATGTATATGGATATATTCTGTGCAAAAAGCGATACGGCAAAGCAATATATACAGCAATGGCTTCCTATTGTTGCGGCTTCTCAGCTTGTCAAAAGGATTCCCGGAGAGGAAGATTTCCTTAAAAGCTGGGTAGATGTTGTCGATTGGCAATAAAATATTTACAGATTCCAAAATAAAAACCAAAATATAAAACAAACAAACGGCAGCTTGAATGTTGCCGTTTGTTTGTTTTTATATATAGTATACGGTATAAATTAATATGCAAGAACCTCGTGACCGTCTTCTGTGACAAGTACCATAATTTCCCATTGGGCGGAAGGTTGTTTGTCTGCCGTATATATTGTCCAGTTGTCGTTTTTATCGACGAATACTCTGTCTGTTCCCATATTTACCATAGGTTCAATAGTAAATATCATTCCGGGAACTAAAAGCATTTCCTCGCCGGCTTTGGAAACATAGCTTACCCATGGGTCTTCGTGAAATTCAAGTCCAACACCGTGACCGCCGATTTCCCGAACAACTGAATATCCGTTTTTTAAGGCGTGTTCGTGTACTGCCTGTCCCATATCGCCCAAAAATGTCCAAGGCTTTACTTTTTCCAGTCCGATTTCCACACATTCCTTTGTAACTTTTACCAACCGTTTTTTTTCTTCGCTGACATTTCCTATACAAAACATTCTTGAAGAGTCGGAAAAATATCCGTTATAAATTGTGGAAACGTCCACATTGATTATATCTCCGTCTTTTAGTATGACATTTTCGGAGGGGATACCGTGGCATACGACTTCGTTAATTGATGTACATACACTTTTCGGAAAATCATTATAGTTAAGCGGGGCGGGAATACCTCCAAGTTCAACGGTTTTGTTGTAGACTATATTATCAATTTCTTGAGTAGTCATACCCTCACGAATTTTTTCGGCGACAGCGTCTAAAACGGCGATGTTGATTTTTGCACTTTCACGGATACCCTCTATTTGCTGCGGAGTTTTTATAATGCTGTGTTCAGGCACAATATGCCCCATATTTTCAAAGTGAGAAATTTTTTCATCAAATTGTAAATGGCATTTTTTGTATTTTTTTCCGCTTCCGCACCAACAAGGGTCATTTCTTCCGATTTTGATATTCATATTTCTTATCCTTCTTTTATGAAATTATATAACCGTATTAAAAAATAATACATTGAATCATATACATTATACACATTTCGGTATTAATTGTAAATCAAAAAAATTATGTCAAAGCGGCAGTATTTGAATAGTATATTAATGTAACACATCATTGATGTATTTCAAGTCACAAAAACAAAGACTTAAAATAAAATGTGTTGTTTCCAAAAAATTTTTTATGGAGTTGAATTGTTATGCTATGTAACTATAATGACATCTGCAGCGAAAGACGCGAGAATAAGCAGTGCGGTAAGTGTATGACAGGCATTATGGTTCTGGTAGGCATTATAGCCGGAATAGTATTTGCGGCTGTAACGGTTTTGCTGTTCAATTTTGGGCTTTTGACATCGGTTTATTTCGGAGCATTGGCTGCGTTAATAATTTCGGTAATTATTTTAACCGTTGTACTGGTTTCCGCTTTATTTTCGGAAAACAAACCAAAGCTGTCATCGTGTTTAAAGTGTAACTTAGGCGGATTATTTTTCGGATTGTTGGGAACGATTTTTTCGGGAATACTTGCGGTTGCCGCAAATCCGCTTACAGTTTCGGTATTTTCGCTTATAATTGTAGGTTTGGTTTCATTTTTCTTTGCTTTCCTGCTTGTAAGTGTTCTTTTCCTTGTAATGTGTCTTGTTGACTAATAACCTGCGCCGGCGCCGAGCCGGCGCAGGCAATTCGCATTGTCGCTCACTTCGTTCGCTCGTACTGCAAGAGATAAGTACAGTCGCGCGGCGTAAGTTTATATTCCCATAGTTAAAAGTTTCGGTCAAGGCGCAGTGCCTGCGCCCTCAATTCGCGTTGTCGCTCACTCCGTTCGCTCGTACTGCAAGAGATAAGTACAGTCGCGCGGCGTTAGTTTATGTGCCCATAGTTAAAAGTTTCGCTCAAGCCTTTTCAAAGGCTTGCGGATTCCAAAGGCGGAGCCTTTGGTGGGTTTTAAGGGCAACGCCCTTAACTATAGGGGCGTAAGTTTATACAATAAATATATATAAATGGGCAAATAATTCTATATGAGAAAAAAATATCAATTTTGCTTTGTTATAATTATAGGGTATATAAATCTAACTGTATTGAAAAGAGTGTATTTGATGAGAATACGGCATAAACCATGGGCAAAATCCGAATTGGAAGCAAGTAATTTTTTTGTTAGAAATCCCGATGAGTTAAAAGGAAAATGGCACGAACGCTTTGCTAAAAAACAACCGCTCCATATTGAACTTGGGTGCGGTAAGGGAGGGTTTATTTCACAAGCGGCATATCTTAACCCCGACATAAATTTTCTCGCAATTGATATAAAATATGAAATGCTTGGTCTTGCAAGAAGAAATATTTCAAAGGTGTTTGAAGAACATAATGCTAAACCCGAAAATGTTATTCTTACGGTCCATAATATAGAGAGAATAAACTTGATGCTTGATGAAAATGACAGCGCGGAAAGAATATATATAAACTTTTGTAATCCTTGGCCGCGGCCGAAACATAAAAAACGCAGACTGACACATTATCGGCAATTGATGAATTACCGCACTTTTCTTTTGGACAACGGAGAAATATACTTCAAAACAGATGATGACGCATTGTTCCGCGAAAGCCTTGAATATTTTGATAAATGCGGTTTTCAGATTAGTTACATAACTTATGACCTTCATAATTCGGGATACGGACCGAATATAGTTACCGAACACGAGAAAATGTTTTCCGATGAGGGAATTAAGATAAAATTTCTTATTGCTAAAAAAACGATTCTACCTACATAATAAGGATTGGTTGATTTGAGAAAAATTTACAGATTTGCAGTAATCCCATTGTTGGTTTTGATTTTTACATTTTCGCTTGGGGGCTGTGCAGATGCGAATTTCAGTGACGATGCACTGCTTCGCCCTCCTAAAACGACCGGCGATGAGGCGGCAATACAGGACATTATAGGCGAACAGGCCGGAGGAAACTATACATTAAAATATCCTGAAAACGGGGATAACCGCTCCGCAATAATAATGCACGAATCGGAAGACTCCAAATGTGCAGTGGCTCTGTATTCGACCGAAAACGATTCAAAGCTAAACGTGTCCGTTATTTTATACGGGGAAAAAGGGTGGATATGCAACGGTACGTTTAACAACGGCGCTTCAGGTGTTGACCGAGTAATTTTTGACGATATTGATCGTAACGGAACCGATGACATAATCATAGGCTGGAGCAGTTACGACCCAAATAAAAAAACATTGAGCGTTTATTCAATTGAAAACGAAACTGTCCGTGAAATGACTGTTGACGAAACATATAGTGATATTGAAATTTCGGATATAACGGGCGATTCCGTTGAGGATATTATTTTGTTGTCGCTAAGTACGTCAAAAAATCCGTCACAGGTCAAACTCCTTCAATATTCCGAACAGGACAAACGCCTTATGAAAAAGTTTAATGTTCTTAGACTTGATTCCGATGTGACGGAATTTGCAAAAATATCCGTTGGCAAAATAGATAAAAATACAACAGGTATTGTTATTGATGGTAAAAAAAGCGGTGATTTGCTTTCAACACAGATAATATATTTTGATAAAAGAAAAAATGTGCTTGTAAATCCCCTTGTTACTTTATCCACCGAGGGACAGCAAACAAACGTGACCACCAGAAAAGATTCCGTACTTTCACGAGATGTTGACAATGACGGAATAATTGAAGTTCCCGTTGTTACGCAAATGCCTGCTTCAACAGACCAAAACGCCTCAAATATATGCAGTCTTACTTCTTGGAAACAGTTTTCTGCTGTTGACAGTACCCTTGTTCAGGAGTTAAGCGAAGTTATAAATTACAATGACGGATATTCGTTTTCTATTCCCGATAAGTGGAAAAACGGAGCTGTTACCGCACTTTTCGACGCCGAAACAAGACAGCTTACGTTTTATGTGTGGGACAGCAGTACGGGTTCGCTCGGTGACAGATTGCTTACTTTGTACAGGTATACAAAATACGAGTGGGACGACATAGACAAACGAGCGGTCTTTACGCTTGACAACCTTAACGATAAATCTCCAAACCCCGTTTTTGCGGCGCAAATATTTAGAACAGATGCCGATGATTCGCTGAATATAACCGAAAAAGAAGTTCAGAACAGTTTAAGACCGATATAATAATCTGTTTTTATTGTATTTATCGTTAAGACTGTTTGGTAAAAGTCCGTTTGAAAAACCATAAAATGTGACAAGAACGATATGTTTTAAAAATAGGAGGTACAACATTGAAAAATATACTTGTGGCGGAAGATGAGACCGCAATAAGAGAATTTATAGTAATCAATCTTGAACGCGGCGGATATAACGTTACCGAAGCCGAGAACGGCGCTGTTGCCATACAAAAATACGAAGAGGCAAACGGCGATTTTGACATTGCAATACTTGACATAATGATGCCCGAAAAAGACGGTTTGAGCGTATGTAAAGAGCTTAGAAAAAGAAACGGCAATCTTGGCATTATTATGCTTTCTGCCCGTACACAGGAAATGGACAAGGTGTCTGGACTTATGCTCGGTGCAGACGACTATATGACAAAGCCGTTCAGCCCGACCGAACTGGTCGCAAGGGTAGACGCGCTTTACAGGAGAATAGCCATTGCGGAGCTTCGCAGCGAAAATAATTTCAAACAGGAAATGAAATCCGGTGATTTTGTACTGAACCTTAAAAACCATTCACTTTTGAAAAAGGGCAAGCTCATTGAACTTACACAGGTCGAATTTCAGATTATGGAGTATTTTTTCTCAAACCCGGGCGTTTCACTTGACAGAAGTGCAATACTTAAATATGTATGGGGAGAAGCCTATGTCGGCGAGGAAAAAATAGTTGACGTTAACATACGAAGGCTGCGTATGAAAGTAGAAGATGTACCGTCCACACCGAAATTCATTGTTACCGTATGGGGACTCGGATATAAATGGGAAGGAGATTCCTCAAAATAATACGGGATTCTAATTTACGGATTTGGAGGCTTTGATTTGAGGGGTATTACCAAGCGATGGGTATTTAATACCTTTGGCGTAATTCTGATTATACTTTTTATTCTTGTAATTGCTTTTGCTTTTGTAATTCAGGGCTTTTATTATAACGGTATATTCCAAGTCCTTTACGGACGTTCGACAGAAATAGCAAATATTTTCAGCGATTCCGAGGACTTTAAGGAAACCGCGCGGGATTACATAGAAAATTTTCCCGATAAAGAACTTATTGAGCTTATGGCAATAGACAGTGAAGGAAATGTTTTTATAACAACAACGGGATTCACTCCCGACAACAGGCAGAAAATGCCCGACTATGAAACAGCTCTTGTTTCGGACGATTACTATGCCGATTGGCACGGAAATCTCAGTTCGGGCGAAAATGTTATGGCGCTTACAAATGTAATTGTTGATGATTACGGCAACAATGTTGGTGCAATAAGATATGTCGTTTCGCTGGAGGAAGCAGACCGAAAGGTATTTATATCAATATCCGTTGTGTGCCTTATAGGAATTTTGATACTGTTTTTTATATTTCTGTCCAGTACATATTTTTTGCGTTCAATAGTAAGACCTGTGCGTGAAATAGGTGCAACAGCCAAAAAAATAGCGCAGGGTGATTTTGAGGCGCGTATAAACAAATTTTACGACGATGAAATAGGAGATTTGTGCGACACAATAAACTATATGGCGGGAGAACTCGGAACCGCCGATAAAATGAAAAATGATTTTATTTCGTCGGTTTCTCACGAGCTGCGGACCCCGTTGACCGCAATAAAAGGATGGGCTGAAACGGTTCAGCTTGACGGCTTTCGGGACCGTAAAACGCTTGAAAAGGGAATAGGCATAATCATAAAGGAAACAGAACGTCTTAACGGGATAGTGGAAGAGGTTTTGGACTTTTCAAGAATACAGCAGGACAGAATGGTACTTATTATGGATAATATTGATATTCTTGCCGAGCTTGACGAATCCATCTATATGCTTCGTGAACGCGCTCATTCCGAAAGCAAGCATATCGTTTATGACGAGCCTGAAATTTTACCCGCTGTTTTGGGCGACCGCAATAGGCTCCGTCAGGTTTTTATCAACATAATAGACAATGCGTTAAAATATTCTGATGTAAACGGAGTTGTGAATATAAGCGTTGAACAATCGGGCGATAATATTGTTATTACCATTGCCGATAACGGCTGCGGAATACCGGCAGCCGATTTGCCAAAGGTAAAACAAAAATTTTATAAGGCTAATCAAACGGTAAGGGGTTCGGGAATAGGGCTTGCAGTTGCCGATGAGATAGTTCGTTTACACAAGGGCAGCCTTGACATAGACAGTGTGGAGGGCGTCGGTACGACCGTAACAATATCTCTGCCTATCGTCGGAACGGACGCCCCCGAAGATAAATCCGTTGATACGGACGCAGGTATTTAGTGCGGATACGTTTTTCACAGCCGTATTTATTTACAAGTATTGTATTGAAAGGAATGGCATAATGAAAAGACAAAAAACAAAGCTGGTTACGTCCATAGGCGGTCAGGCGCTTATGGAGGGCATTATGATGCGAGGTCCAAAAAAAACTACCGTTGCAGTCAGAAAGTCGGACGGGACAATTGAGCTTGAAGAGATAAAACCCCTTGACTGGGCAAAAAAATACAAACTGTTCCGTATTCCGATAATCAGAGGTGTTGTTAATCTTATTGATTCGTTGGTAACGGGCAACAAGGCGCTTATGCTTTCTGCCGACAAGGCGTTGGACGGCGAAGAGGTTCCCGAAGAGGAAATGTCAAAGGTCGATTTATGGCTTAACAAGCATTTCGGAGATAAAATGGTAAGTATAATAATGGGAATAGCAATGGTTATCGCCATAGTATTTTGCATAGCCGTGTTTTTTTATGTTCCGACTTTTCTGTTCAATCTTCTTGCCTCCGCTTTTCCGTTTTTGAACGATAACATTATATGGCGTTCGGCATTTGAGGGTATAATACGAATTATTCTTTTTCTTGTTTATATGTGTCTTTGTACATTGAATAAAGAAGTAAAGCGTGTTTTTCAGTATCATGGAGCCGAGCATAAAACTATATTTTGTTATGAATATGGTATGGAGCTTAATGTGGAAAACGTAAGAAAGCAAACACGTTTTCACCCGCGCTGCGGAACCAGTTTCATTGTACTTATGCTCATAGTCGGTATCCTGATAGGTCTTTTCATTCCTTTTACCGACGTTTGGTTACGTTCAACGGTAAAGATACTTCTTTTGCCTATTACCGTGGGAATAGGCTATGAATTAATAAAATTGTGCGGCCGCCACGATAATATAGTAACGAGGATAATTGCTGCTCCGGGAGTGTGGATGCAGCACATCACCACAAAAGAGCCAAAGGACGATATGATAGAAGTTGCGATAGAAGCTATGAAAGATGTTATACCCGAAAACGGCGAGGATATAATAAAATGACATACGCCGAGCTTATATCCTATTCGCACAGGACTTTGAGATGCGCCGGTATTGACGGCGAACAGTATAACACGGCGTGTTTGGCAGAGCATTTTTTTGGACTTGACAGAGTTTCGCTTTCCTTAAAAAGATATGACAGTCCCGACCCGTGTTCCGAGAAAAAATTTATTGACGCCGTAAAAAAGCGTTCGGAAGGCTGCCCGCTGCAATATATACTCGGTATGTGGACATTTATGGACTGCGATTTTTTTGTTGGAGAGGGAGTTCTCATTCCTCGTGACGATACCGAGGTTTGCGTGAGGGAATGTATTGAGCCTATGAGAAAAATTGCCTCTCCAAAAATCATTGATCTTTGTTCGGGCAGCGGTATAATAGCCGTAACACTTGCGCGAATGTTCCCGTCAGCCGATATTTACGCACTTGAACTTTCGCCCGAGGCTTTTAAATATATTCGGAAAAACATTGAATATAATAATATAAAAAACATTCAAGCTGTTAATGACGATATTTTTAAATATCACAACAAATTCAGCGACGGATATTTTGACCTTATAGTTTCCAACCCGCCGTATATTAAAACGGACGTTATACCCAAACTCCAGCGTGAAATAAGCTATGAACCGATAATTGCGCTTGACGGAGGAGCCGATGGGCTTGTGTTTTACCGTGCGATAGCCGAAAATTGGTTATGTAAGCTGAAAACGGGAGGGTGTGTTTCATTGGAAATAGGAGAAGAACAAGGTGAAGATGTTTCCCGATTGATAAAGCGGAAAGGTATTTCCGATGTAAGAATAGTAAAGGATATACAGGGCTTGGATAGGGTAATTTTTGGGACAAAAATATAGAATAAATGTTCGGAAATTTTAAGTAATTTGTTGCAATTGATTGTCAAAGAGGTTATAATCATATTACGATAAAATGAAAGGATTGAATTAAATGGCAGTTGATAAGCAAAAGGCTCTTGAAACGGCGTTAAGTCAAATAGAAAAACAATTCGGTAAAGGTGCGGTAATGAGGCTCGGACAGAATGCCGCAATGCAGGTCGATGCTATCCCGACAGGTTCTCTGTCGCTTGATATGGCATTGGGAATAGGCGGACTTCCAAAGGGCAGAATTACAGAAATATACGGACCCGAATCGTCCGGTAAAACAACTCTCGCACTTCACTGCATAGCGGAGGGACAGAAAAACGGCGGTATTGCGGCATTTATTGACGTGGAGCATGCGCTCGACCCGATATATGCAAAGGCTTTGGGCGTAGATATAGATTCTCTGCTTGTTTCCCAGCCTGATACAGGCGAAGACGCTCTTGAAATCACCGAGGCTCTTGTAAGGTCGGGAGCAATCGACGTTATAGTTGTGGATTCCGTTGCGGCTCTTGCGCCAAAAGCCGAGATAGAAGGCGAAATGGGAGCGTCACACGTCGGACTTCAGGCACGTTTGATGTCACAAGCACTGCGTAAGCTGGCAGGTTCAATATCTAAGCTGAATTGTGTTGCTATTTTTATAAACCAGCTCAGGGAAAAAGTCGGCGTTATGTTCGGCAATCCCGAAACAACTCCGGGAGGACGCGCACTTAAATTTTATTCCTCCGTCAGAATCGACATAAGAAAAACCGAGGTAATTAAGGTCGGAAGTGAGGTTGTCGGTTCAAGGACACGAGCAAAGGTAGTAAAAAACAAGATTGCACCGCCGTTCCGTGAGGCTGAATTTGACATTATGTACGGAGAGGGAATATCCCGCATAGGCGAACTTCTTGATCTTGCCGTTCAAATAGATGTTATCAAAAAAAGCGGCGCGTGGTTTTCATATAATGGGAACCGAATTGCCCAAGGACGTGACAATGCAAAAATATATCTCAAAAATAATCCCGACGTCGCCAAGGAAATCGAGGACGAGGTTATGGCAAACAAGGATAAGCTGACATTTGTAAGGAACGCAAAGACAAAAAAACCTAAAGCGGTAAAAATTGATGACACCGATGCAATACAGGAAAAGCCCGAAACCGTTCCTTTGGAGCCTAAAGCAGACGGAAACGACGCTGCTCCGGCGGCTGCGCGTACATCGGATGCGGATATTGACATTATGGTGGAATGATTATGATTATAACCGCTGTCGAACCCCGACGGAAAAATATGACGGCATTGTATATTGACGGTGAATATGCTTTAAGCGTTGATACAATGAGTTTTATGGATTCGGGCAAAAAAATCGGCTCGGAAATAACTGATGAAGAGCTTTATGAGCTTACCGAAAACTCGAATATAAACCGTGCAAAAGAAAAAGCGTTAAACCTTATTGAATACAGGGCAAGAACGCATAAAGAGATAGAGGACAGGCTGACGCCGCTTTTCGGACAAAAAGCGGCTCGGCTTGCCGTTGAGCGTCTTGAACAATTGGGATTGATAAACGACAAAGCCCTTGCGTATGAATATGCGGAAACTCTTATCGGAAAAAAACATTTTTCACGCAGCAGGGCTGCATTTGAAATGGCAAAAAAGGGTATTGACAAGGATACTGCCGATGAAATTCTTGATGAGATGGATCCGGACCCCGTTGAACATATAAAAATTTTGCTTGACACAAAATTTTCACGGTACCCGAATGATGAAAAAAACCGTACAAAAATTATAAATTCGCTTAAAACAATGGGATATTCATGGTATGATATAAATGAGGCGATGGGCGAATATTTTTATGATGACTGATAAACCGAAAGGAATGATTGGCAGATGCCGACAAGAGTGGGAATGGTGAGCCTCGGTTGTGCCAAGAACCGTGTGGACGCCGAAATGATGCTTTTTACGCTTAAAGAAGCCGGATTTGAAATTGTTGCCGACCCGGCAATGAGCGATGTCGCAATAATCAATACCTGCGGATTTATTGATGACGCAAAGCAGGAAAGCATTGATGAGATATTGGAGCTTGCAAAACTGAAAAAAGAGGGAAAAATTAAGGCTATCGTGGTAACGGGCTGTCTTGCTGAGCGTTATAAGAGCGAAGTTATGAAAGAGCTGTACGAGGTTGACGCCGTTATAGGAATAGGTGCAAACAGCACCGTTGCAGATGTCGTAAATAATGTTTGGAACGGCGAAAAAGAAGAACGCTTTCCCGAAAAAACTGAGCTTCCGCTTTGCGGAGGAAGAATAAGAACGACTCCGTTTTATTATTCGTATTTGAAAATTTCCGAGGGCTGCGACAACAAATGTACATACTGCGCTATCCCGATGATAAGAGGTAAATTCCGCAGCCGTCCTATGGACGATATTTTGCGCGAGGCAAAAGAGCTGTCCGAGAAAGGCGTAAAGGAGCTTATAATTATTGCACAGGACACAAGCAGGTACGGGGAGGACATTAGCGGCAAACCTATGCTTGCGGAGCTTCTGACAGAATTGTGTAAAATAGATTCCGTCAAATATTTGCGTGTTCTTTACTGTTATCCGGACAGAATGACCGATGAACTTATTGATGTTTTTGCGAAAGAAAATAAGATTCTGAAATATATTGATATTCCGCTTCAGCATTGCAGCGGAAGAATTTTAAAGCTGATGAACCGCTGCGGTGACAAAAAATCTCTTACAAATCTTATAAACAAGCTGAGAGAACGGGTACCCGGCATAGTTTTACGAACAACTTTAATGACGGGATTTCCGACCGAAAGCGAAGAGGATTTTACCGAGCTTTCGGAATTTGTGCGTGATATGCGTTTTGAACGTATGGGCTGTTTTGCTTACTCTGCGGAGGAGGGTACTGCGGCGGCGCGTCTTGACGGACAAATAGACGAAAATATAAAACAGCGCCGCCGCCAAATAATAATGGAACAGCAGCAGTGTATTATGGCAGAGGAGGCAGCAAAAAAAATAGGGGAAACCGTAAACGTGTTGTGCGAGGGTTACGACAGGCTTGCGGAATGTTTCTTCGGACGTTCTTATGCCGATGCACCGGAAGTGGACGGCAAGGTGTTTTTTTCATGTGAGGGTGACAAGCCTCAAATAGGCGATGTTGTAAAGGTTAAAATTACAGATACAATTGATTGTGACCTTATGGGATTTTACTTAAAATAATATTATGAAAGGACAGCCGTTATGAACACACCCAATAAACTTACCTTATTGCGGCTTATAATCGTGCCGTTCTATGTGTTTTTTTTGTTGATGCCGTCTGTGCCTCATCATTACATAATTGCGATACTTTTGTTCGGAGCCGCAGCATATACCGACCATCTTGACGGCAAAATTGCCAGAAAGTACAATATGATAACGGATTTCGGCAAATTTGCCGACCCGCTTGCCGATAAGGTTATGATACTTTCGGCTCTTGCGTGCTTTATTCAAGTCGGGCTTACAAATGCTATAATTTTGATATTGATAGTTTCACGCGAATTTGCCATAACCTCAATACGTCTTGTCGCATCGAGCCAAGGAAAGGTTTTGGCGGCAAACAATTGGGGAAAAGCAAAAACAATAAGCCAGATAGCTGCCGTTTTGCTTATAATGCTTATGCAGTATATACTGGAGCTTGACAGTATGGGCTGTATAGATTTGGGAAACACCGACTTATATGCGCATTGGTTTGATGTTGCGGGCGATATTTTTATGTGGATTTCTGTCATTTTCACATTAGTTTCGGGAGTTATATATATTGTTCAAAATATTGATTTTATAAAGTCTGCAAAATAAATCGTATTCCCGACGAATAAAAATATTTACGAAAAATATATTTTACGGTGGCATTTAAATAATTTTCAGTGTATAATGTTAATATACGTTAAAAGCAATGACGAAGATAAGTAGCGGATTAACTTTATTCAGAGAGATGTCTGTTTGCTGTGATGACATTATAAAGGGTCTTGTGAAATGCACTTTATCAGCTTGCCCGATGAAATTTAACGTAGTCGGACACGGCACCCGCCGTTATCGGGTTTCAAGGACGATTATAAAACGTAACCGTCAAAATTTGGGTGGAACCGTGCTTTACAGCGCCCCATTATGTACTTTCGGTGCATAATGGGTTTTTTTGATTTAAAATTCCTGATTTATTTCGGGGGGTGATATTATGTTTGGAAAATTAAAAGAAGAAATAGATTCTATTATGGAACGTGACCCTGCCGCAAGGAGCCGATTTGAAGTATTCTTTTTGTATTCGGGCTTTAAGGCATTGCGTTCGTACAGAAAGGCAAATTGGTTTTACCGCCATAATATGAAATTTATCGCACGTTTTATTTCTCAGCGTTCAAGGCACAAGACCGGTATAGAAATTCACCCCGGCGCAACCATAGGAAAGGGTCTGTTCATAGACCACGGTATGGGAGTTGTTATAGGCGAAACCGCCGAAATAGGCGACAACTGTACAATATACCAAAATGTTACGCTCGGCGGAACAGGAAAGGACCACGGCAAACGTCACCCGACTCTTGGCAATAATGTTCTTGTCGGGTCGGGAGCGAAAGTCCTCGGACCGTTTAAGGTCGGTGATAATGCCAGAATTGCCGCAGGTGCGGTGGTTCTTACCGAAGTTCCCGCAAATTCCACGGCGGTCGGTGTACCGGCAAGAGTGGTAAGGGTGAACGGCTCAAAGGTAAATTGTCTTGACCAAATACACTTTACCGACCCCGTTTCGCAGAAAATATGTATGCTTGAGAAAAAGATAGATATTCTTACAAAGGAACTGAATAATTTGAAGTAAAATCCTGTCCCCGTAAGCGGAGAGAACAATAAACGAAGAGTAATTTTGTTTTGTTAAATTTTGTTTAAGCGTCGGTTCTCTCCGATTTTGCGGGTACCGATATAAAAACAATCAAGAAAGGACAGTGCCGAAATGAAAATTTATAACACGATGACTCGAAAAAAAGAGGAGCTTAAAACCTTAACGGACGGAGAGGTCAAAATTTATGCCTGTGGTCCCACGGTATATAACCTTATCCATATAGGAAACGCACGTCCGATATGTGTTTTTGACACATTACGCAGGTATATGGAATATAAAGGATACAAGGTGACGTTTGTTCAAAATTTTACGGATATTGACGATAAAATCATAAAGAGAGCAAATGAAGAGGATTCCGACTATATTACAGTTTCCGAAAAGTATATTGCGGAGTATAAGATTGACGCAAAGGGTCTGAATGTTCGTGAAGCGACGGTACACCCTCGTGCAACGGAAAATATTGAACAAATAATAGATATGGTAAAATCACTTTGTGAAAAAGGCTATGCGTATTCAACGGAATACGGAGATGTATATTTCCGCACAAATAAATTTAAAGAATACGGCAAACTCTCAAATCAGCCGTTAGATGAGCTTGAAGCAGGCGCAAGGATAAGTATAGGTGAAACAAAAGAAGACCCTATGGATTTTGCGCTATGGAAAGGAGCAAAGCCGGGGGAGCCTTCATGGGAGTCGCCGTGGGGCAACGGCAGACCCGGTTGGCACATTGAATGTTCGGCAATGGCAAAAAGGTACCTTGGGGACACGATAGACATTCATTGCGGCGGTCAGGATTTGATTTTTCCGCACCACGAAAACGAAATTGCTCAAAGCGAATGTTGCAACGGCGTACCGTTTGCAAATTATTGGGTCCATAACGGGTATATAAATATTGACAATAAAAAGATGTCAAAATCTCTTAATAACTTTTTTACGGTTCGTGATGTTGCGGAAACATACGGCTATGAGCCGATACGTTACCTTATGCTGTCGTCACATTACCGCAGTCCGATAAATTATTCGGCTGAAATTATCGAACAGTGCAAATCAGCGCTTGAAAGACTGTACAATTGCCGTGAGGATTTAGAGTTCCTTGCTGAAAATTCACCGTCGGGAGAAAAAGACGGCGAAGACAAGATAAAGGATTTATTACTTACACATAAAAAAGATTTTATTGATTCAATGGACGATGATTTCAATACAGCAGATGCGATAACCGCACTTTTTGAGCTTGCCCGTGACATTAATTCAAACATTAACCCTCAAACGAAACCGTCAAGAGAACTTTGTGATTTTGCACTTAGTCTTTATAATGAGCTTGCGGGTGTTTTGGGACTTCTTTACAATAAAAAGAAAAAGGATATTGACGACGATGTACAGGCGCTTATAGACCGCCGCGATGCCGCAAGAAAAAGCAAAGATTGGGCGACAGCCGATAAAATAAGGGAAGAGCTTAAAAACAGAGGAATTACAATAAAGGACACCCCTCAGGGAACGATTATTGTTAAGGAATGACGGTTATGTATAAAGACAGAATAAATGAGTTAATATCTTCGGCAATTGACGCACGCCGTAATTCATATTCACCGTATTCGCATTTTTGTGTAGGTGCGGCTCTTATGACTAAAAGCGGAAAAATATATAAGGGTGCAAATGCCGAAAATAGTTCGTATCCCATAGGAATATGTGCGGAGCGTTCGGCGTTTGCCGCGGCATTGTCAGACGGTGAACGGGAATTTTCGGCTATTGCCGTTGTGGGAGGAAACGAGAGGGAAAATAACGTGTTGTCGGATTTTTGTTCCCCCTGCGGAATGTGCCGACAGTTTATAGCGGAATTTTGCGATGGCGATTTTCCTATAATTCTTGCAAAATCAATTGACGAGTACAAAATTTATACTGCTGCGGAATTACTGCCGTTTGCCTTTAAATTAAAATAGTTTCTGCGCAGTGCCTGCGCTCTCAATTCGCGGCGCAGTGCCTGCGCTGTCAATTCGCGGTGCCGAGCCGGCGCAGGCGATTCGCGGTGCGGTGCCCGCACTGTCAATTCGCGTTGTCGCTCGCTCCGCTCGCTCGTACTGCAAGAGATAAGTACAGTCGCGCGGCATAAGTTTATGTACCCATAATTAAAAGTTTCGCTCAAGCCTTTTCAAAGACTTGCGGATTCCAAAGGCGGAGCCTTTGGCGGCGCAGTGCCTGCGCTCTCAATTCGCGTTGTCGTTCGCTCCGCTCACTCGTACTGCAAGAGATAAGTACAGTCGCGCGGCGTTAGTTATTTTGCCCATAGTCAAAAGTTTCGCTCAAGCCTTTTCAAAGGCTTGCGGATTCCAAAGGCGGAGCCTTTGGCGGCGCAGTGC
>CANQBK010000037.1 GCA_947589485.1 uncultured Clostridia bacterium
CGAAACTCTTATTACTTCTAAAAAGCAGGAGGGGCGAAAAACAGTCCGGTGGACTGTTTTTCGGTGGGGAACCCACGTAAGGGGTTCCCCATAAACAATAATTTTTTATCTTTATTAATGATAGTTAAGGGCGTTGCCCTTAAAACCCACCAAAGGCTCCGCCTTTGGAAACCGCAAGCCTTTGAAAAGGCTTGAGCGAAACTTTTAACTATGGGTACATAAACTAACGCCGCGCGATTGTATTTATCGTTTGCAATACGAGTGAGCGGAGCGAGCGATAACGCGAATCGGGAGCGCAGGCACTGCGCCGCGAATTGCCTGCGCCGGCTTCGGCGCGTTTTCGCCCGCCTTTTTCAAAAGGCGGCAGGGTCAAGGGACAGAGTCCCTTGTCGCAGTCCGCAGACTGCGAAACTCTTATTACTTCTAAAAAGCAGGAGGGGCGAAAAACAGTCCGGTGGACTGTTTTTCGGTGGGGAACCCACGTAAGGGGTTCCCCGTAAACAATGATAGTTAAGGGCTCCGCCCTTAAAAACCCACCAAAGGCTCTGCCTTTGGAAACCGCAAGCCTTTGAAAAGGCTTGAGCGAAACTTTTGATTATGGGTACATAAACTAACGCCGCGCGAATGTAGTTATTGCTTTCAGTAAGAGCGAACGGAGTGAGCGATAACGCGAATTGAGAGCGCAGGCACTGCGCCTTGAGCGAAACTTTTAACTATGGTAACAATCACTAACGCCGCGCGAATGTACTTGTTGCTTGCAGTACGAGTGAGCGGAGCGAGCGACAACGCGAATCGGGAGCGCAGGCACTGCGCCTTGAGCGAAACTTTTAACTATGGTAACAATCACTAACGCCGCGCGAGGGAACTTCTGGTTTTCAGTACGAGCGAGCGGAGCGAGCGACAACGCGAATCGACAGTGCGGGCACCGCACCGCAGGCACTGCGCCGCGAATCGAGAGCGCGGGCACCGCACCGCGCGGTTTTAGTCGGGGAGGTTATGAATTATGAAAACAATTGCCAGCTTTACGGTAAATCACGACTTGCTGAAAAAGGGAATGTATATATCACGCATTGACGGCGATGCGGTTACATACGATATTCGTATGAAAATTCCTAACGGCGGTGATTACCTTAATTGTAATGAAATGCACACTATCGAACATATTTTTGCATCATACGTTCGTAATACCGAATTTGGAAATAAAGTTATTTATGTGGGTCCGATGGGTTGTCGAACAGGCTTTTATTTCATAGTGAGAGATAGCGTTTCACACGAAGATGCGATAAGACTTGTCCGTGACAGTATGAAATTTATAAAAGATTTTGAAGGTGAAATTCCCGGAGCAACAAGGATTCAGTGCGGCAATTATTTGGCGCAGGACCTTGAAGGCGCAAAAAAAGTCGCCGCAGATATGTACGACGTACTTTGCGGTTGGAATGTTGAAAAATTAGAATACGAAAAATAAAAGAGCAGGGAGCCACACGACTCCCTGCTTTTTTATTCCGTATTATCGTCGGATAAAAACATTTTTTGGTGTTCAATAATATCGCTAACGGTAATTGAATCAACAACATCATTTATTGCGTTGTATATCTTTTCCCATACATACAACGATACGCAGTCACTATGCCTTGGACATTTGTTTTTTTCGTCTTTCAAACATTCAACGGGTGCAAGGCTTCCCTCCATACTCCGCAAAATTTCTCCTACCGTGTATTCCGACGGGGATTTTGTAAGCCTGTATCCTCCCTGCGCTCCGCGTATACTGCAAACCAAACCTGCCTTGTTAAGCGATGAGATTATCTGTTCCAAATATTTTTCGGAGATTCTTTGACGTTTTGATATTGTTTTTATAGATGTGTATTTGTCTGAACCCGATTCGGCAAGGTCAACTATAACTCTTAAAGCATATCTGCCTTTTGTGGAAATTTTCATATTTATCGTCCTTTTGCGGCAAATTTTTGCACTGCGGCAATGAGTGTAAAATACTCGGTCAAGCCATAAATTCGATATTCGTTATCGGTAACAATTCCTTTGTTTACAGCCCGACTGAAATTTGTAATAATCAATATAATATGATATAATTATATTATTACGTTAAGCAATTGTCAACAAATAAAATTTATTAAGCACATATAAATACTATGATTTTTATTTGATTTTAACCTAAATGGGCAAGAAATCCCACGCCTCTAAGCAAGTCGTAGGATAAAGTATGTCATAACGCTGTAAGAATTAACCGATGCGGACTGTCGGGCAAAGTCTTTAAACAAAAATGTAAAGGAGAATTGTTTATGTATGAGCGTCTGAAAAAAATAATTGATGACAGTAAAAATATTGTGTTTTTTGGAGGAGCAGGAGTTTCCACCGAAAGCGGAATACCCGATTTCAGAAGTGTGGACGGTTTGTACAATCAAAAATATAAATTTCCGCCCGAAATAATTTTGAGCCATAGCTTTTTTATGTCGAATACGGCGGACTTTTATGATTTTTACCGTGATAAAATGATATGTCTTTCCGCAAAACCGAATAAAGCGCATATCGCTCTTGCAAATCTTGAAAAACAGGGCAAACTCAAAGCCGTGGTTACCCAAAATATAGACGGACTTCACCAAAGTGCGGGCAGTAAAACGGTATATGAGCTTCACGGCTCAATAATGCGTAATTATTGTATGAAATGTCATAAGTTCCACGATATAACCGCAATAACGCAAACAAACGGTATACCCAAATGTGACTGCGGAGGAATAATAAAGCCCGATGTTGTCCTTTATGAGGAAGGGCTTGATGACAATACGGTTTCGGGAGCGGTTGACGCAATAACAAATGCAGATGTTCTGATTATCGGCGGCACGTCGCTCAATGTTTATCCGGCGGCAGGATTTTTGCGTTATTTCCGAGGCAGTACCATAGTATTGCTGAATAAGTCTGAAACTTCATTTGATAAAAATGCCGATATAGTTATCCGTGACCCTATCGGAGAGGTACTCGGAGCGGTTGTCGAGGGCTGTTAAGACGGTTTAAGCTGAGGGAAAATAAGCCGTCTTACCTTTGATTATGACGGGGTATATCACGGATTATTCTTTGCTGCGGCAGCGCAAATGTGTCAAAATAACCGCTTTTATAATTTCTTTATGCTTGACTAAATATGGAAAGAGAATTATAATTTTATTATGAAATAAAATATCTAATTATAACTCTGTTGATAAGGGGATTCGTTACTATGAATAATTACAAGATTACTTTGCTCAAGGGCGACGGAATAGGTCCTGAAATCGTTGAAGAGGCTGTAAAGGTACTTGACAAGACAGCTCAAAAATTCGGATTTAAGGTTACATATACTGAGGCGTTGCTGGGCGGCTGTGCAATAGACGCAACAGGCGTGCCGCTTCCGCGTGAAACAGTTGAAAAATGCAAAGCCTCCGATTCCGTACTTTTAGGAGCTGTCGGAGGTCCAAAGTGGGACAGCCAACCCGGCAATAACCGTCCTGAGGCAGGTCTGCTTGGAATAAGGGGTGCGTTGGGTCTTTTTGCGAATCTTCGCCCTGCGGTAATATTTGAGCCTCTGCGCGGCGCATCTCCGCTCCGTGCCGATATTATAGGCGGCGCTATGGATATTATGATTGTGCGTGAGCTTACCGGAGGTATATATTTCGGCAAAAAAGACCGATTTGACGAAAACGGTATTCCTGCCGCTTATGATACCGAAAAATACAATGTAAACGAGATTGAACGTATCGGCAGGGTAGCGTTTGATATGGCAATGAAAAGGAATAAAAAGCTCACAAGCGTTGACAAGGCGAATGTACTTGAATCTTCAAGACTTTGGAGAGAAACTATGATAAACCTCTCAAAGGAATATCCTGAGGTTGAGCTTAATCATCTTTATGTTGACAACTGTGCAATGCAGCTTGTCAGAAATCCGAAACAATTTGACGTTATTGTAACTTCTAATATTTTCGGCGATATTCTCTCCGATGAGGCTTCAATGATAAGCGGCTCAATAGGAATGCTTGCGTCCGCAAGCCTTAACAGCACAAAGCTGGGTATGTACGAGCCTATACACGGTTCTGCTCCCGATATTGCCGGACAGGGAATCGCAAATCCGCTTGCGACTATTCTTTCGGTGGCTATGATGCTTAGATATTCGCTTGATGAGCCGAATGCCGCCGATGCGATTGAAAATGCGGTTTCTGAGGTTCTGAAAACAACAAGAACACCGGATATATACACGGAGGGAATGAAAAAGGTTTCTACCTCTGAAATGGGAGATGCCGTATGCGCCCTTATATAACAGAATAAAAACATTATTTTAATGTTTATAATTTATTGAAAAATTTTTGCGGTTAAGTTATAATACTAACGTGTTGCCGTTTTATTAAATTAAAAAGGCAAAATAAAAAGGTAGGGGGAAAGACAATGAGTAAAGAAATGTCAGACGCACTTATACTGCTTCTCGGCGGATTTGTGGTTGTTTTTGCAATGCTCATACTTCTTATTTTAATCGTTACCGTTTACGGCAGGGTCGTTTCGTCCGTACAAAAGTCTGTTGCCGAAAAAAAGGCGAAAGAACAGGCGGCGATACAATCCGAGGAAAAGACGGTCGGAACGGTTGCTGATGTTTCGGCTTCTGCTGAAGAAATTTCGGAAATCGGTGACGGTGAAATTTCCGGTGAGATTATTGCTGTAATTGCGGCTGCGGTTGATGCCGTATACGGCGAAAAGCCGCACAGAGTAAAGTCAGTAAGACGTTCCAATCATCGTTCTGCGTGGGGCAGAGCCGGAATTGTTGAAAATACTCGCCCGTTTTAACGGAAAGCGATAAATTTGTCGGAAAGGAAGTAACCAAATGGAAATTTTAAATCAGCTTTGGTCAATGATAAGCGGATTGATAAACGATTCGGGACTTGGTTCGCTGCAATGGCAGAACTATGTTATGATGTGTGTATCGTTTGTACTTATTTATCTTGCAATAAAAAAGCAGTACGAGCCTCTTTTGCTTCTTCCGATTGCTTTCGGAATGCTTTTGGTAAACATATTTCCCGGTATTATGGGAATGCCCGAAACGATCCTTGAAACAAAACAGGAAATTCTTAGTCAAAACCTTGATCCCGCAACATTTTCAACGGTTCAAGTCGGAGATCAAATTTATTATGAGCATATACAATACGGCGGACTTTTCTATTATCTGTATCAGGGCGTAAAGCTCGGTATTTATCCTCCGCTTATATTTTTGGGTATAGGTGCAATGACGGATTTTGGACCGCTTATTGCAAACCCGAAGAGCTTTATTCTGGGTGCTGCTGCACAAATAGGTATTTTCCTTACATTTATTTGTGCAACCGCTTTGGGTATCTTCACTCCTCAGGAGGCAGGCTCAATAGCTATTATCGGAGGCGCCGACGGTCCTACGGCTATATTTGTTACAACAAAGCTGGCACCTCAGCTTTTGGGACCGATTGCGGTGGCTGCATATTCCTATATGGCTTTAGTACCTATAATTCAGCCCCCGATTATGCGTCTTCTCACAACCAAAAAGGAACGTTCGGTTGTTATGGGTCAGCTTCGCAGCGTATCAAAACTCGAAAAAATTCTGTTCCCGATCATAGTTGTAACCGTTGTTGCACTTCTGTTGCCCGATGCTGCTCCTTTGGTAGGTATGCTTATGCTTGGTAACCTTTTCAAAGAGAGCGGAGTTGTTGACAGAATCAACAAGACGGCACAAAACGAGCTTATGAATATAGTAACCATTTTCTTGGGAGTTACCGTCGGAGCAACAGCAACAGGTACAAACTTCCTTACAATTCAGACGGGCGGTATTATCCTTCTCGGATTGTTTGCTTTCTCACTTGCGACTGCAAGCGGCGTTCTGTTCGGAAAGATTATGTACTGGCTCACTAAGGGAAAGGTAAATCCGCTTATAGGCTCTGCGGGCGTATCAGCAGTTCCTATGGCTGCACGTATTTCGCAAAAAGTAGGTCAGGAAGAAAATCCCGGCAATTTCCTTCTTATGCACGCAATGGGTCCGAATGTTGCGGGAGTTATAGGCTCTGCGGTTGCGGCAGGCGTTCTTCTCAGCGTTATACCTCATTGATGTTGTTACTTGATTTGTGCTTAAAAACCTCGGCTGTATAAAAACAGTCGAGGTTTTTGTATATTTATTACCAACTTGTGTAATGTGTATAAAATATATTTACAACTTAAAAAATGTATGGTAGTATAATATAAATATTTGCTGTTGTGGATGGGCTTTAAAAACAATTTAAAAAATATACGATAAAATTCTTTATAAATTTATGTCTTGTCCGGTTTTTCTCTGCATTTCACAACAAATAAAAAATAAGCTGTTATTGTTTTGGAGGATAGTTATGAAACGCAGTAAAAAGAAAACTATGATTAAAAGAATATTTTCCGTGGGAATTGCTGTTCTTACGGCTGCAAGCACGGGAGGCTTATCCGTATTTGCGGCAGCCGATACAAACAACGGTTCCAAAAATGATTATGTCTACAATATTGCGGAAAATCAAAGTGTTTATACCCGCAATTCCGATAATGCTTTAGGTATCGCGGAAACGGTATCCGCACAGCTTAAAAACGACTCTACGGTCAGTGCGGCGTCGGTCGAGCTTGGCAAAACGGTTACGGTAACAGCCAAAGCATCGGGCGGTACGGGGGCATATACCTATGCCGCATATTATAAAAAATCAAGCTCTTCATCTTGGACAACAATAAGGGATTACGGCGAAACGTCTGTAATGAAGATAAAGCCTGCCGCCGCCGTATCTTATGATATTAGGGTAAAGGTCAAGGATTCAAGCGGAAAAATTGTAAGCAAGGATTTTAAACTAAACGTCACAAAAATCCTTGCGAATAATTCTACAATAAGTGCGGCGTCGGTCGAGCTTGGCAAAACGGTTACGGTAACAGCCAAAGCGTCGGGCGGTACGGGGGCATATACCTATGCCGCATATTATAAAAAATCAAGCTCTTCGTCTTGGACAACAATAAGGGATTACGGCGAAACGTCTGTAATGAAGATAAAGCCTGCCGCCGCCGTATCTTATGATATTAGGGTAAAGGTCAAGGATTCAAGCGGAAAAATTGTAAGCAAGGATTTTAAACTAAACGTCACAAAAGCCCTTGCAAATAATTCTACAATAAGTTCGACGTCCGTTGAGCTTGGAAAGACGGTAAAAATAACGGCAAAGGCGTCGGGCGGTACGGGGTCGTATATGTATGCCGCGTATTATAAAAAATCAACTTCTTCGTCTTGGACAAGGATAAGGGATTACGGCAAAACGGCTGAAATGACTGTAAAGCCTGCCGCCGCCGTATCCTATGATATTAGGGTAAAGGTCAAGGATTCAAACGGCAAGGTCGTAAACAAGGACTTTAGGGTAAATGTTAAAAAAAGCGGCATTGTAAACAATTCCGTTATAAGTACGGAAAAGGCTGAACCGAATGAAAAAATAGTGATAACGTTAGATTCTTCGGGCGGTAACGGTTCGGTAACATACGAATACGGATACAGGGACTCTTTAAACAAAAACTGGCAAAAAATCGGCACAGGCAGTGCGGGATTTGTAAAGCTCGTTATGTCGTTCGGCGAAGAGGGAAAATATTATATATATGTCGATATGACCGATTCAAGCGGAAATACGGATAAAAAGATATTTACTGTCGATGTAGTTGACAGTAAGTTAAGCGCCGAAGTCGACAAAATACTTGACGGAATTATTACGGAAAATATGTCGGAATATGATAAGGTAAAGGCTATACACGATTGGCTCGTGTGCAATGTTGAGTATGATGTAGAGGGATATTACGGCGGTAATATTCCGTATACCGATTATACAATAGAGGGCTTGCTTTCAACACGCAAGGCGGTATGTGACGGATATGCCAAAACATTTAAGAAAATGGCGATACAAGCGGGTCTGGAAGCCGTAAGGATTACCGGAAACGGCAAATCGGGGAACAGCTCTGAGGGTCACGCGTGGAACCAAGTTAAGGTGGACGGCAAGTGGTACAATGTAGATGTTACCTGGGACGACCCGATTATGTCGGGGGTCACGGATAACCGAAATTTAACTTACCGTTATTTTCTTATTCCCGATTCGTTAATGAATGTTGACCATTTCAGCGACAAAAACTCGGAGGGTTACCTGCACGAATGTACTTCGGAGCAACCGGTACAAAAAATTGCCGAATCCGAAATAGCAAAGGATACTGCGGAAAACAAAAACTGTATTTATGCCGATACCTCAACTCTTAAAAGCGGTATACAGTCTATGTATGATAAGGGTGTAACGGAATTTGACGTTATTTATTATAAACCGGGGACGCAAAGGGATAATATAGGCAAAGACTTTTTTGCATATATTCCTCCGGGACACGGTATGAGCCTGAGAATGAGCGATTGGAAGCTGAGTGACTATTATTATGTACACGTTACGATAAAGTAAAATATATTATGCAGGAAAAACACCCTTGACGGTCTTTGTTCCGTCAAGGGTGTTTTTGTACCGTATATGCGATGTTAAGGCGTTACAGCATCTCCGTAAATTTTTCAATTGATTTTTCGTCGTTAAAGCCGCACGGTTCGGATATTTTCGGAAAGCTCCAGTTCTCAATATGACGGGCTATTTCCATAGGGTCTATTATATAGAACGGGCTTGCGGTCTGCATACTTAAAAAGTTTTTGTGTGCGGTTATATATGTTGAGCAATGGCTGAAAGGATATAATGCGGTTCGGTTGTGGATATAATGCTTTACAAATGAGTTTGAGCCGTTGATGTAAACACATTGACCTGCCGTGTTGTTTGTACCTATTTTCAGCTTTGGAAAATCTTCATTTCCTCTTACCGATATATATTTGTCGCCGATAAACAATCTTTCGTCCGTCCATTTTGTCCCGTTCCAAAGAGTTATTATGCGGTCGGGTCTGTCCGTTTCGGAAACATTGCTTTGAGGGATAAAGATGAACCCGTCGTGCAAAAACGGCGTTTCGGTATATATTGACAGTTTTACCGCCTCTTTGGATTTATTTATTACGCTGTGTACTATCATTAAATTTTCGCTGTCGTCGCCAAGCATAATATCCATAGACAAATCCAATTGCATAGGTTCAAGAACTGTCTGGACAAATTTTACCCCGTCCTCCAAAGGAGAATAAATTACCGCCGAGTTGTCAAAATACACGTTTTTTGACGGACGTTCAACGGTAAGGCGAATCTTATGCCCACGGCAACGGTTAAATTCGGTATCCCTTTCATTGTAAATAAGGTTTGGCAGACCATACTTTGTAACGCTTACTATTCGCGGACCGTAATCTATCGTGACTACAATCTGTAAGCGTTCGTTGGAAACAATAACACAATGCCCCAGTTCCTCGGTATTAATTTCTTTAATGCTTATTGACAAAGTCATCATTCCTTATAAAAACAATACATTATCATTATATCAAAGGATTATAATATTTTCAGTATAATTATGTCCGCAGGCAAAATTTTTTTCTCCGGAGATTGAAAAAATATCGTCACAACGGCTTTCAAGCTCAAAAATTTTTTTTGCGTCGTCATCGCATAGGCGTATATCGGCATAGCGCATTATTACGGGCAGTTTGCATACGGAACGCATGGTATGCAAAATTTCCCTGCCCCTTTTGTTAAAACCGAGTACCCTTATGTACTTTGGAAGAATATCATAATCGCTTTTTGTTATTCCCAAAAAAGAATGTACAATGCTCCGTCTTATGCGTGACATTGTGTAACGCTTACATTTTGTTAAACGCATAATTTCGTCTGCGGAGGTTCCGTTCCTGACCGCTTTATAAAGCCTGTTTTCAAGACCCTCGCTGATGTCGGGCAAATTTGAAAAATCCCGAATATCCATCATTCTCAGCCTATATAACACCGCACATTCCATATTTTTTATGCGCGGCTTGTCGGGCGGTTGATTTTTACACTGCGAAAGAACGGAAACTGTATTTTTCGGTATATATCTTTTGCAGTCGCTTTTTTTGTATATAAGCTCCCTGATATATGAAGCGGACGCCGTTGCGGAGTGTGTTTCAAAGCTGTCGTGTTCGGCTCCTGTCCGCAAAATTGTGTTTGCGCGTATGCTGCTGTTTAGCTTTCTCAATGCCTTTATATATTCGATTCCGAGAATATTGTTCGGTTTGCGAAGAATATCCGAGCCGACGTCCGAGCAGCGCAAAACGGCTTTTTCCCGAGCGGAGGCAAAGGACATACCCTCTTCAAGATTTTTTTTAATTTCCGCTTTTATGCTTTCGCTTTCCGTTATATCGCAGATGCTTTTAAGAACGTCAATATTTCCGCTTTCACTGCCGAAATACAAGCTGTCAATACAGCCGAAAGCATTTAAAATATAAGCCCCGCCAAAGGCAAAATGCTCGGCGCACGAGCAGGAATATGTAACAGGCAGTTCCGCTACAAGGTCGGCGCCGTTCATCAATGCGGTTCTTGCACGGGTAAACTTGTCATAAACCGCGAAATCTCCCCGTTGGGTAAAGTTTCCGCTCATACAGGCAACTATATGTGTCGCTCCGTTTTTTCTCATCTGTTCAAGCATATATTTGTGACCGTTATGGAACGGGTCGTATTCGCTTATGACAGCGCAAATTTTCATAAGACATTCTCCGAAGTTCAAAATAAAATTGAGGTTTGGATTTGAAAAATTCGTGCAAAAAGGATATAAAAACATTGAATTTATTTTAACTTTGTATTATTATTATAAATGGAAGTCAATATTTTTGCAATACAAAACAAAACAGGAGGATAACAATAAATGAAAATTCTTGTAATCAACGCAGGCAGTTCGTCAATGAAATATCAGCTTATAGATATGAGTGATGAAAGTGTGCTTGCAAAAGGAAACTGTGAAAGAATAGGTGTGGACGGTCACTTTAAACATAAAACAGGTGACGGCAGAGAATATGAAAAAGACGTTGTTATGAACAACCACACGGAAGCGTTTGTACAAATAAAGAATATTCTTATTGACGAAAAATACGGTGTAATAAAGAGCCTTTCGGAGGTTTCCGCAATAGGTCACAGAATAGTGCAGGGAGGTTCTCTTTTCAGCGAATCCACCATTATAAACGAGGACGTAATAAAGGGAATAGAAAGCCTTATTCCTCTTGCTCCGCTCCATAATGCGGCTCATGTACAGGGTATAAGGGCTTGTATCGAGGTCTTTGGCAGTGATGTACCTGAAGTTGCGGTTTTCGACACGGCTTTCCACTCCACGATGCCGCAAAAGGCTTTTATGTATCCCGTACCCTATGAATATTATGAAAAATACGGAGTTCGCCGTTACGGATTCCACGGAACGTCACACAGATACGTTTCACACCGCTGCGCCGAGCTTATGGGAAAGGATATTAAAGACCTTAAAATTATTACCTGCCACCTCGGAAACGGTTCGTCAATTACCGCAATTGACAAAGGCAAGGTTATAGATACCAGTATGGGACTTACGCCGCTTGACGGAATAATGATGGGTACAAGAACAGGCTCCCTTGACCCGTCGGTCGTAACCTTTATTGCCGAAAAGGAGCATTTGTCACCCTCCGAAATGGATACTATCCTCAATAAAAAATCGGGATTTTTGGGTATATCGGGCGTGTCGTCGGACGACAGGGACGTATCCGCCGCCGCAGATGACGGAAACGAAAGAGCAAAGCTCGCAATTGATATTTTGGAATATGAAATACTTAAATACATAGGTTCGTATATGGCTGTTCTTGGCGGAGCCGACGCCATTGTATTTACGGCAGGTATAGGAGAGAACCAAAAGTCACATCGTGAAAATGTATGCAAAAATCTTGCTTATATGGGCGTTAAGATTGATACCGAGGCAAACGAAAAAACCATTCACGGCAAGGAAGGAAAAATATCGGCACCCGATTCTTCTGTCGATGTATTTGTCATTCCCACAAATGAGGAACTGGTTATTGCAAGGGATACAATGATGCTTACAAAATAAAATCAGCGCAATGCTGAATGTTATGTATCAAAACCGAGGTTTCTGTAACAGGCGGTTCGGGTTTTGAGATACGAAAAATAAAAACGGATATTTTCCGAGAAACAAAAACAAGCCGGTTTAGCTTAATGAATTGACGTCAAAAAGCAAAACCGGCTTGTTTTGTTATTTTAAATTTTAAATTTTAAATTTATATTCATAATCGGAGCGGTTCACGGCACACAAAATCGCTCTTGCGGAGGATTTAAAAATTCCGTGTGAAATACCGACTCCGAACACGGTCTTTCCGTTGGGGTCCCTAATTTGAATATAGGAAATCGCCTTTGAATCCGAGCCTTGTGAAATTGCGTGTTCGCTGTAATTTTCAACGGTAAAGTTTATGCCTATTGTTTTCAGCGCTTTAACGAAAGCGTCTATCGGACCGTTGCCCTCACCGTAAATTTCAACATCTTTGTTTTCCTTTACAAAGTGAACGGTTCCCTTAAATGTTGCGTCGTCTTGCCCTTTGTTTGTTATAATATGATTTACGAGCCACAGCTTTTGTTCAATGTCTATATAGTTTTTGTTGAATAAAGCCATAAGGTCGTCAGGCGACAGCTCTCTTCCGAGCCTGTCACACTCTGCCTTGACCATTTTACCAAATTCGGGGTGCATTGCTTTCGGAAGTTCATATCCGAACTTTGTCTGCATAATAAATGCCGCTCCGCCCTTGCCTGATTGTGAATTTATTCGTATAACTTCATATTTTCTTCCTACATCGCCGGGGTCAATGGGGAGGTAAGGTATTTCCCACTTTGCGCTGTTTGTTTCCCGAACATATTGAAAGCCTTTATTTATTGCGTCCTGATGTGAGCCGGAAAAAGCCGTAAATACCAACTCCCCGACATAGGGCTGACGCTCTCCCACTTTCATATTTGTGCATCTCTCGTATATCTCGCAGTATTTGGGCAGGTTGCTGAAATCGAGCTTGGGGTCAACGCCTTGGGTGTACATATTAAGTCCTACGGTAATTATGTCAAGATTTCCCGTGCGCTCACCGTTGCCGAAGAGTGTACCCTCTATTCTGTCGGCGCCCGCAAGAAGTCCTAATTCGGCTCCGGCAACACCGGTTCCCCTGTCGTTGTGGGGGTGAAGGCTTATAATGACGGATTCTCTGTTCTTAATGTGTTTTATAAAGTATTCTATCTGGTCGGCATAAGTGTTGGGAGTACACATTTCAACCGTATTGGGAAGATTTATTATAATCTTATTGTCGGGCGTGGGTTTGATAACGTCCATTACAGCCTCACAGATTTTAACGGAGTTGTCAACCTCTGTTCCCGAAAAGCTCTCCGGAGAATATTCCAAACGAAAATTTGTGTCGCCGTCATAGTCGTCAATGAGCTGTTTTATGAGCTTAGCGCCCTCTACCGCAATATCAATAATTCCGTCCATATCCTTTTTAAATACGACCTTGCGCTGAAGTGTTGACGTGGAATTGTAAAAATGAATTATAACATTTTTTGCGCCCCTAACAGCCTCAAATGTTTTCCGTATAAGATGTTCCCTTGCCTGAACCAAAACTTGTATTGTTACGTCGTCGGGAATATGGTTGCCCTCTATAAGTTCCCTGCATATTTCGTATTCTGTTTCGGAGGCGGACGGAAAACCTATTTCTATTTCCTTAAAGCCCATATCACAGAGAGCATGGAAAAATTCCAGCTTTTGCTCAAGATTCATAGGTGTAACAAGCGCTTGGTTGCCGTCGCGAAGGTCTACCGAACACCATATCGGCGCTTTTGTTATTGTGTTGTCGGGCCAGCTCCTGTTTTCCATTTTAATTTGTTTGAACGGTACATATTTTTTATATCCTTTCTCCATACAAATTACCTCCTTAAAATTTATTGAAATTAATAACGCCCGCCCCAAGTCTTTCGACAAGGGGCGGGCATAAATGCTCGCGGTACCACCCTGATTCGGACACGAATGTGTCCCTCTGTAAGCCTCATACAAGGCTTTGACCTGTAACGCGGCCGCACGCTCTGTCTTAAATATTCGGACAGAAAACTCCGGAATGAGCTATACATACGGCTGTCGCCGCCGTCTTGCACCGACCGACGGTTCTCTTTGCGCGGCATACCGTATCTTATTTCCTTCACAGTCTTTAAATCTATTTGATTTATTTATTTCCGATAATATTATATACAAGCCGCTTACGGTTTGTCAAGCGGTTAATTTCCGTAACAACAATAAGCCGGCAGGAATGTAACGCCAAAATAACTTAGCGCAGATATTTTGTTTTCGGACGGCTTACTGTATACCGTCGGGATTTTTTGTTTGGAAATTCCATGTATCCTCGCACATTTTGTCGATTCCTAATTCGGCGTGCCAGTTCAGCTCGGTATTTGCTTTTTCGGCATCGGCATAAAATGCGGGGAGATCTCCTGCGCGTCTGTCGCCTATAACATAGTTTAATTTTTTTCCGCTTGCTTTCTCAAACGCATTTATAATATCGAGAACGCTGTAACCAACGCCGTTTCCGATATTGTACGCCTCTATTCCCGTTGTATCCATTATTTTGGCAACCGCGCACAAATGGGCTTTTGCAAGGTCAACAACGTGAATGTAGTCACGGATACACGTTCCGTCCTTTGTTTCGTAATCTCCGCCGAATACCGTAAGCTGCGGCAGCTTGCCGATGGCTACTCTTGAAATGTACGGCATAAGGTTATTCGGGATACCGTTGGGGTCCTCGCCGATAAGACCGCTTTCGTGTGCGCCTATCGGATTAAAGTACCTTAGAAGTGAAATGCTCCATTCATTGTCGGCTTTATAAATATCTCCGAGTATCTGTTCTATAAAGTGTTTTGTTCTTCCGTAGGGATTGCTTACATCGCCGGTAACCATCGTTTCCTTGTACGGAATGGGATTGTTGCCGTAAACGGTAGCGGAAGAGCTGAATACGATCTTTTTGCAGCCGTATTTTTCCATAACCTCAAACAGTACAATACTGCCCGAAATATTGTTTTCGTAGTAAAGAAGCGGCAGCCTTGTCGATTCGCCTACGGCTTTAAGACCCGCAAAGTGAATAACGGCGTCAATTTTATTTTCCTCAAAAATATTTTCAAGACCGCTGCGGTCGCGTATGTCACATTCATATCTTTTCAATGTCTTGCCGGTTATTTTTTCAACTCTGTTAAGAACCTCGGGGACACTGTTATAGTAATTGTCCGCAACAACAACGTCGTAGCCTGCCTCAAGAAGCTCAACACAGGTATGACTTCCGATATATCCTGCACCGCCTGTAACAAGAATTGCCATATTATGTTCTCCTTTTATTTTTGTAATTTATAGCTTAATTATACATTTTACACGTCTGTCTTGTCAACATATATATTTTTACCGCTGAGAAAAAGTTACGGCGTATCTAAAATTATCGTAAGCGGCGCCGATACTTTGTTCTGTGCGGTCGACGAGTCAAAATTTTTCGGCACTGTTTACAATTACATCTGATTATTTCTTAATGTTTATATTGAAATATTGGGGAAAATGGTTTAAAATAGATACTGTTAAATCACATACGAATAAGAAAAGGGGTAAAATTCTATGTCACTGAAATTCGATAAAATTGCAGGCTCCGACGAAATATTTAAAAATCCGGAGTATATATCGGATTCGGTTATTTTTAACTCGATTGAATCCGCACGCTGCGAAAATAATTACAATATGTATTCGGACCATAAAAATGTTATAATATTAACATCAAAAACCGGACATAAGGTTTGGATATGGACGTCATCGTCCATAAAAGATGATACCGATAAATTGATTGACATTTGCCGCTTTTTGTGCGACTGCAAAATTCCGAGGGCTGAAATTTATGTAAAACAAGAGGTTTCCGGAAATCTGTCTGACCTTTATGCACTTACGTCGCTTGAAATAAACTATGTTGTCAAAGACGAATTTTCTCTTGCCGTGTTTATATGCTCCGAAAATGCAGATAATTCCGTTCCCGACAATGACGGAGATATTATTCGTGTTGACAAGGAAAATCCGAAACACGTCCGTCTTGCAACGGATTTTTACAGGGCATGCAGCAGCGAGTTCGGCTGGGACAAGAAATTTGAACGAAAGCTGAACGAATATCTTAATATGGAACTTTATGCTCTTGTCAAAAACGGAAAAATGATTGCGAATGCGGCAATAGGGGGACGCACGGACAGGTTTATACGCATAAAGTCTATTGCGGTCCTTAAAGAAGAACGCAGACAGGGATACGGCTATAAAATGTGCAAATTTGCAATAAATCAGATAGAGAAAAAGGAGCTTACGCCTATCCTTTACTCCCACGTCGGCAATGCCGCCGCAATGGCGCTGTGGGCAAAGGCAGGATTTAAAATGCACGATAAGCTGTATTTGCTCAAGGTCGAGGATAACACATAATCTGCCGAGGTTATTTATAATTTCGTCAGCTAAAAATCGCTTTTATAAAATCAAGGCCGATATGTTACTTTTGTGTACATATCGACCTTGGTTTTGTTATAATTTGCATAAAACATATAAAGGTTTTTAAGCTATATTGCATAATATAGTATGATGAATAGGGCTTTAATAGCGTATCGGTAGCGTTTGGTGGCTTTACGGTGGCATTTTGTGTTGTATTATTATACAAATTGAGTTTTTTGGAATTATGTTTTCATAGGGTGTGTAAAAATGAATTCTCAGGCAAATAATAAACTCGAATGTTACCATATTAACAATGAAAATACAAAGTCAGAGGACGAAAACAGCTTTTATACGGAATACAGAACCGAAAGCAACGGAAAAATGTATCTTGCTAAAGCAAGCAATTCATATTTAAGGCTTAAAGGCTACGGACAAAATGCCGTCGGGGAAGCCGTTGATAATTTGAAGCTCGAAAGAATTACAGATGAAATGAAATTTTACCCCGAAAACAAAGAGCATTATTTTAATGTGTTGAAAGAAATTAAATATGAAAACAAAAATACATTGTGGAAAATCTGTGTCAAAGGGGAAAACTCGTCAATAAAAATCAGCGGAGAAAAAATTTTTGACTTTGATATAAATATATCCTATGCAAATCGTTATTTTTATGAAAACAGCATTTTATCTTCAGAATTTTCCGGTATGGTCGTTGTGTCGCTAAAGGACGGACAGTTGATTACGGAAACATACGCAGGAAGCACCAAGGATTTTTTTCCCGAAATAAAAATAGGCGTTCCGCTCAATAATTCGCTTAAAGGAAAGGGCGGATTCGGTAAGCTGGAAACAGTTATCAACCGCTGTATAAAAGAGAATATTCCGATTCATTATTATGACAGTTGTAAAATGGCGGACGGGGCAGCTTGTATTATTTATTTAAGTATAAAACCCATATCGCATAACGGCTCGATTTCGGCAATCATTTATTTAAGACAAATAGACGGCAGTGAAAATTTGCCCGTTGAAAAATATAATAACTTTAATTTTGTTAATAAATATATTGTCGGTTTTGGAATGATTGACTGCTCAATGCCGGAAAATATTTATTTTTTTGACATAAACCCGTTCCTGCTGCATCTTGCCGCAAATGATGCGATTTCTTTTGATTCCCTTATAAAATCCGAGCCGGTCAGTACAGCCGTTTTAAAGATGACTTCATGCTGCGGTTCGTATATATACGGGAACAAATATAATATGAATATACCGTATATTGTAAGCGTTGTTCCAAACATTAAAAACAATAAGGCTGTTGGTGCAATACTCACTGTAATTCCTGCAAAGAATACGGGAGAGATATGCACGGACGGCTTTAAGGCGCTTACAAACCGTGAATCGGAGGTTGCAAACATTGCCGCAAAGGGATATACAAACAGGTATATAGCGCACAACTTGAATATCAGTGAGGGTACTGTGAAAAAAATTTTATATAACTGTTATCGAAAGCTCGGTGTAAACTCCAGAATTGAAATGGTAAAAATGCTTTTTAGACGGGACGATAGTTAAATGTAAACCATAGTGGTATTGAAAATGGTATGAGATTGACATATAATTTTTAATGTAATTATTACCGATTGTATTTTATTAAATGATTTTACGGGGAGTAAAAATAATGGAAATATGTCAAAACAGTGTTGAAAAAGACGAAAGCGTCTATGTTTGCGAAATCACGGAGTCATTATTTACCGCAGAGGAAACAGGTACAATAACGGTTTACGGCATAAAACTTTATAATCGAGATCCCGACTGTGCAAAGCATAAAGGAGAATATTGTGAAATAAATGATATTTCAGATGATATTGAAAAAGTAAAGGAGTTAAAAGAGCTTATAGAGGAGCTTGACGTATATCCTGTACATCTTTTTGATATTGTAGAGGATTATTTATCACTTATTAAGTGAATAATTTATTGACATTTTTATTCGCTTGATATATAATCACAAATATAGAGTGAGTTCATGGGGGATGGACGGCTTGCAAATTTTAATTTGTGATGACGATAAATTAAATAATTACATATTGGCAAATGAAATTTTGAAAAACGGTAAATATGACATTGAAGTATTTGATAATACCGAAAATTGTCTTATGTTTATGAAATACAAAAAGGCTGATTTGGTAATTATTTCGGTATGCTCTAAAAACATAAATTATCGTTCCGTAATTGACCTTATACATCAAAAAGAAATGAAAAGCGTGATATGCCTTATCGGTGAAAAGGACAGCCAGTCCGTTAATGTGTATACAAGCAAATGTGATTGTTTTATAAAAAAGCCGTATTCTACATCTGAAATCGTCCGTTTGCTTGAAACATTTAACCTTTTGTCAAAACGCATAAAACGAATATTTGTCCGTACATTCGGCAGGTTTGATGTTTTTGTGAACGGCAGTATCCTTAATTTTCACAATTCAAAGGCAAAGGAGCTTTTTGCCCTTTGTATAGACCACAATGGCGGAAGCGTAAATATGGACGAAGCAATTGATAAGCTGTGGCCTCAGCGTAGTTATGACGACAGAGTGAAACGCCTTTACAGAAAAGCCGTAAACTGTATAAATAAGTGCCTTGATGAAAACGGGGTCCCGAATATTTTTGAAAATTCAAGAGGAAGCTGCTGCGTCAGAGCGGATTTTATTGAATGTGATTATTATGCGTTTCTTAAAGACCCCGTCAAAAACAACAAGCTGTTTAACGGTGAATATATGTTTGAATATCCTTGGGCTGAAAACACTCTTGCGCATATCTTAAAAATTGCCGAAATAAAATCGGACGTAATTGCGGGATTTATGGAATTTTAATTTATCGAAAAATTTTATAACGCCGTTTGTAATAAATAAGTGCAAAACAGTTTCTTCCTATTTGCTATTATTTTTTACTCACTGTAACATATCAATCGTAAACCTACACTAAAGTTAAAAATTAGTGAAAAATGATTGTTGACACATTATAATAATATAAGTATAATAAGAAACAGTAGGCAAAAGGAAAAAAGGCAGTTTTTGTTTGGAGGAAAATATGAAAAAATTTATGTCTGTTTTGCTTGCAACAGGAGTGATTACGTCTGCATTCGTTTTTGCCGCCTGCAACAATACGAACGACGGAGATAATCAAAAACAGGAGAGTTCTGTTGCATCAAGCGCACCGTCAAGTGTGAAAAATGAAACTCAAACGTCTGAGAAAAGCGTTGCCGAAATAAGTGTAAACGATTCGGTTCCCGCAATTACAAGTCAACAGCTTTCGGAACTTACAAATACAATTTCGGAGTATCAAGAAGTACCTGAATTTAAAAGCAAGTCCGAGGTCGTTAACGCAAAAAGCATTACCGAAAAAGCCAAGATTACCATTGTACCCGACAACTCAGGCAAAACATATACATCTCTTGTTATGGGGCAGATTGAGAATGCCGCAAATGCGGCAGGATTTAATAAAGTTGACATTAAAGAAACCGACGGTACACCGTCATCTTTATCCGATGCGCTTAATTCTTCTATCAAACAGAAGAGTAATATATCAGTGATTTTCGGTGATGTTAACAAGGATACCATAGTAACGGCAATAGAAACCGTACAGGCTAACGGTATAGAAGTCGTTTCTTCGGGCTGTGCCGGTGTAAAACAAAATGACCATTTTGTTGACAATACAATGCCTGTAAACTATCAACTCGCAGGAAAACTTATGGCGGACTGGACGCTTGTAAAGAATAACGGCAAAGTAAATGCCTTAGCTGTAAATAATGCTGATTCGGTTCTGTCGAATACCCTTTACAGCGGTTTTGCCGATGAGTTTAAAAAGTATGTTTCTACGGCAACAGGATACTGTACAACCGTAAACGGTTCTTCAACAGAGGTTGGAAACGGCTTTTCGTCAAAGATAAAAAAGGCTCTTCAAGATGATACAAATATTGATTATATAATAGTTTTTGACGATTCTATGATAAGTGATGCGGTAAGTGCCGTGGAACAGTCAAACAGCAAAGCAAAAATTATATCAAGCGGAGGCTCCAAAGAAGCCTTTGATATGGTTCAAAGCGGAAACATAGAAATGCTCGTTGCACATAGCTATGAATGGATAGGATATGCGACAGTTGATTACGCTCTAAGAGTTATGTCGGGGTCAAAACTGCCCGACGAACAGGACGTACCTTTTAGAATAGTTACATCTGATATAATTAAGAAAGAACTTGAAAATGATGAAACGGATTCCGACGGTTTTTATCAGATTTGTTTCGGAGCCGCTTTTGTTGACGGTTATTCCCATCTGTGGGGACTTGATGAATAATAAAAACAAACGAAGAGCATATTTGCTCTTCGTTTGTTTTTGTCAATAATATATCAATATATTATTAAATGTTGACATTATATGCTAAAATATAATATAATATTTTAAGTGATATGGTGAATAAATTTTTATTATAAATTTAGTTACAAATAACAGGAGGATTGCTATGAAAACTTGTTCAGTATGCGGTGCGTCACTTCCCGACCAAGCTACGTTCTGTGTTTCCTGCGGCTCTACCGAATTTATAAACGAAAACGAATCGGGACAATTTTCACAATATAATCAACAGTACCAACAGGATTACAATAACGGACAGTACGGCGAGCAATACCAAGAAGATTATAACAACGAGTACGGTGAGCAGTACCAAGAGGATTACAACAACGGACAGTACGGTGAGCAGTACCAAGAAGATTATAACAACGGACAGTACGGTGAACAGTACCAAGAGGATTATAACAACGGACAGTACGGTGAACAGTATCAACAGGATTACAACAACGGACAGTACGGTGAGCAGTACCAAGAAGATTACAACAACGGACAGTACGGTGAGCAGTACCAAGA
>CANQBK010000038.1 GCA_947589485.1 uncultured Clostridia bacterium
TATCAGAAAAACAGCAGAATGAAGATGTCAAAAAAGTGGCTTGAAAAATTCGGTGGTTATGCGAATGAAGAAGAAGGGACAGACTATCAAATTCCGAATTTCAAAGTTTCTTCAAAATGCTGCTATTACTTGAAAGAAAAACCGTGTGACGATTGGGCAAAAAAACATAACAGCGTACCGTTTCTTGGGCTTATGGCGTCCGAGGGAGGCAGGCGGGCAAAAGCTTTAATGTTAAACGGCTTCAACTACTTTGGAAAGTCAACCATCCGGTCAGCACCCTTTGCCATATTCACCCGGCAAGACCTTTTGCAACTTGCACTTGATTTGAATGTTCCTGTTCCTAAAATTTACGGGAAGATTGAACGCCGTGAAGATGGAACACTACACACAACAAAAGCACAAAGAACAGGATGTTCAATGTGCGGATTTGGTATTCACCTCGAAAAACGTCCGCATCGGTTTGACCAACTAAAAGAGCGCAACCCCAAAGAATGGGAATATTGGATGTTCAAATGTTGCATTGACCCGAACACAGGTGAAAAGTATGGATGGGCAAGGGTTTTGGATTATATCGGTGTTGGATATTGAAAGGAAGGTGAACCCCTATGAAACTATATTCGCATCAAGTCAAAGCACTTGCAGAAACAGAACAGTTCAACCGGGTTGCCTATTACCTTGATATGGGTTTGGGCAAAACATTCGTTGGTTCTGAAAAAGCAATGAAACTGAACAAAGACGTCCTGATTATATGTCAAAAGTCAAAAATCAGGGACTGGATGGATCATCTTTTCACCTATTACATAGATAGCACAAAGTGTGATGAAACAGGTGCTTGGTGCTATGACCTGACAGGCAGAAACGGTTTGGACATGTTTTTTCATTCAAAATACAAGGTCAAGATTGGTGTTATCAATTATGAACTTGCTTGGAGAAGGACAGAACTGCTGAAAATGGCAGGATTCACAATGATGTTGGATGAATCAAGCCTGATCCAAAATCCATCTGCAAAGCAGTCCAAATTTGTCCTGCAACTGCATCCTGAAAATGTGATCCTGCTGTCAGGAACACCTGTTGGTGGAAAGTATGAAAATCTTTGGACACAGATTCATCTGCTTGGGTGGAACATTTCAGAAGACCTTTATAAAAGGCAATATGTGAATTACACCTTGACAGAAGATGATGGTTCAGGTATCAGGCACAAGATAGTGAACAAAGATGATCCATACAAGAATGTTGACCGCTTGAAACGGAAAATGTCTGAACATGGTGCAGTCTTCATGAAGACAGAAGAAGTTTATGACCTTCCTGATCGGATTTTCACCAAGGTCAAGGTTGACAAAAATGCTTTATATAGTCAGTTCATGAAGAATTGCATTGTGTATGTGGATGATGACACTGAATTGGTTGGTGACACCACACTAACAAAATTGCTTTATGCAAGACAGTTGTGTGGACAGTATAGCAGTGAAAAGTTATTGGCTTTCAAGGACTTGATTCAATCCACAGAAGACAGGTTGATTGTGTTCTATTCCTTTGATGCTGAATTGGAAGCACTGAAAGCAGTCTGCAAGGATTGTGAAAAGCCTGTGTCAGAAGTCAACGGTCACAACAAAGACCTTGAAGCCTATGAACAGGAATACAACAGTGTGACATTGGTGCAGTACAAAGCAGGAAGCAAAGGATTGAACTTGCAGAAGTGCAACAAGATCATTTATTTCACACTTCCTCTGTCATCAGAAGACTTTGAACAGTCAAAAAAGCGGATTCACAGGATTGGACAGGAACAGACTTGTTTCTATTATCTGATGATCTGCAAGGGAAGCATTGAAGAAAGGATTTTGAAGACTTTGCAGGAAAGAAAAGATTTCACTGATGAATTATTCAGAAAAGAAGGTGAATGTGATGATTAAATGCAAGCAGTCAAGCGGTGCAGAATGTGGAAAAGACATCTGTTGCTTTACCTGTGAACAGAAGGACACTTGTGATTATGCTTGTGCTTGTTCCATGCTTGATGAATTGAAGGGTTTTGAAGAATGTGAAGATGCAATGGAAGTCACAGAAGAAACTGCACTTGAACTGTTCAACCACAATGAAAAAGCGGTTGCAATCATGAAGCAGATTGCAGAACTGGACAGACAGAAGAAAGCCTTGGAAGAACAGGACAAGCAGATCAGGAAGCAGTTGACAGATGTCATGTCCTTGTATGGTGTGAAGAATGTGGATAATGACATTCTGAAAATCACCTATATTGCAGAGAGCACAAGGACAACCATTGATTCTGCAAAGCTGAAAAAAGACTATCCTGACATTGCTAAAAAGTACAGCAAGACATCCAAGGTCAGTGCAACGGTCAGAATCAGTGTGAAGGGGTGATGTGATGGCATCTGAAAAGAACTTTGAAAACAGGGTGAAGCGATTCCTGAAAGATGAAGGTTGTTATTTCATCAAATATTGGGGTGGTGGTGAATTTACCAAAGCAGGTGTTCCTGACATCTTGTGTTGTTGCAATGGGTTTTTCCTCGGAATTGAAGTCAAGTCAGCAACTGGAAGACCATCAGCACTACAACTTTACAATCTGCACCTGATTGATGAAGCTCATGGTTTTGGTGTCCTGCTTTATCCAAAGGATTTCACCTTGTTTCAAAACTTCATTCAGTGCATTGGGCAGGCATGGAATGAAGGAATCATAGCAAATTATCAAATCTTGAAGAAAGAATGGTGTGAACAATGGGTGAAGTTACACAAGTAGTTTTGATCATCTGTGTGACACTGGTCATCTTGGCATGGATCAGCACAAGAGGAAATAACAGAAAGGACAAATAAAATATGGACAGATTTCATTTTTCAACAGCAGAATGTTTTGAAAATTGTCCTTCAAGGTGGTTCTTTCGTTACGGTCAAGGACTGGAAACCTTGGAATCTGATGATCCTGCAAATGCCTTGATTGTTGGAACAGCATTGCACAGGGGTGTGGAAACAGATGTGGAAACAGCACTGCATGAATATTTCATGTCATATCCTATGATCACTGATGCACACATTAATGAAGCAATTAAACTTGAACACTGGATTCCAAGGGTGAAAGAAGCTGTTCCTGATGGACTGCATGAAGTGCAGATGCAGTCTGAATGGTATGAAGGGACAATGGATTTACTTGTTCCCTGCACCAAACATGATGCAGACCTTCCACATGGTCAGTTTGATTTGTATGACTTCAAATATTCAAACAATCAACAACACTATATGGAATCAAGACAACTGCATGTTTACAAGTATTTTTGTGAACAGATCACAGGGAAACGGATCAGGAAGATGTTCTTTGTGTTTGTTCCAAAAGTCAACATCAAACAGAAGAAAACAGAATCCTTGGAAGATTTCAGACAGCGGATTCTGATGACTATGCAGGAACTTGATGTTGAAGTGAAGGAAGTGATCTATGATCCACAGAAGGTCATTGATTTCTTTGAAACCTGCATGAAAATCCAATACACACAGGACTTTGAAAAATGTCAGTCATATCTTTGTGAATGGTGTGAATACAAGGAATATTGTTTGAGAGGAGAAAATCACATGATTTTGCCAAAAGCTGAAAGAAGACTGGTTGGACAGACAACCAAAAGAAAGTTGTGGATTTATGGGGGTGCATTCAGCGGAAAGACGACCTTTATGGATTCTGCACCAATGCCTTTGAACCTGAACACTGATGGAAACATTCAATTTGTCACAATGCAGTTCCTTCCTATCAAGGACACCTATGAAGGAAGACAGAAGGTGCTTGCATGGGAAAACTTCAAGAAGATCATTGATGAACTGGAAAAGAAGAACAATGACTTCAAGACCATCATTGTTGACCTGCTTGAAGACACATATGAATCTTGTAGGTTATACATGTATGACAAACTTGGAATCAGTCATGAATCTGATGATTCTTTCAGGGCATGGGATAAGGTCAGAACTGAGTTCCTGTCCACCATCAGAAGGTTGATAAACTTGGACTATGAAAACATTGTTCTGATCAGTCATGAAGACACCACCAAAGACATCACAAGGAAGTCAGGTGACAAAATCACTTCCATTAAACCGAACATTGCAGACAAGGTTGCAAACAAGATTGCAGGAATGGTGGACATTGTTGCAAGGGTTGTGGTAGAAGATGATGACAGCCGTACACTGAACTTCAAGTCCAATGAAGTCATCTTTGGTGGTGGACGGCTGAAAGGGATCACCAAGACACAGATTCCTTTGGATTGGGATGCACTTTGTGAAGTCTATGATGAAGCAAATCAGACAGCACAGGATGTCCACAGCAAGCCACAGACAACGGAAAAGGCAAAGGTGGAAGATTTCCCTGCTGATGAAGAAAGGGGTCAGGAACAGCCACAGAACAAGCCACAGCGGACATCACGCAGAACAAGCAAGACTTCACCTGTCGCTGATGTGGACACTGGAACAGGTACAGCGGTTGGTGCTATGAATCCACCTAAAACTGATGATGAAGCTGAAAAACCTGCAAGAACACGCAGAACAAGAAAGACAAGGGGGACTGAAGAATATGTTCCCTTCTGATGAAGCTGAAAACCTGCAAGAACACGCAGAACAAGAAAGACAAGGGGATTAAAAAATGGACAACTTCATGAAACAGCTTGAAGAAAGCGGAATCAAGGACAGCCTGATGAAAGCACTTGAAAAGAATCCTTGTGCAGACATTGCTGAAATCCTTGAATATGAGATCAGCAAGAATGAAAACTTGGAAGATGCATTTCTGTCTGATGCACATGAACTTGCAATGGACTGTGTGTGTGTGTTCCGACATTATGCAGGAATTTTTGACCAAAAATATTCTGAATCTTGAAAAGATGGAAGAACTTGGTGAAGCACTTGGTCAGGTGGTTGAAAAGATCATTGATGCATTCGGTTCTGTGTTCAATGCACAGAAGAATGACAAAGAATAAGAAAGGATAAAGGTGAACAAAAATGTCAGTATTTGATAAGTGGAACAAAGCAATTGATGTGGAAGGTCTTGCAAAGGACACCAAGGAAGTTGAAGCCAATGGTGGAACAGGTGAATATGCTGAAATCCCTGTTGGTACATATGAAGTCAAGATTGAAAAGATGGAATTAAAAGAATCTTCCAAGGGTGATCCAATGTTCAGTGCATGGTTCAGGATCATTGCAGGGGACTATGAGAATCAGCTCCTGTTCATGAATGCGGTCATCACACAGGGTTTTCAGATCGGCAACGTCAACCGCTTCTTGCGTTCCTTGGATGTTACAGACACAGTGGAATTCAAAGACTATGCACAGTACAATGACTTGATCATGGACATCATGGAAGGGATTGAAGAAGCAGGTCTTGAATATCTGATTGAATACAAGAAAAACAAGAAGGACTTTCCTGTTTATACGGTCAAAGAAGTATATGAAAATTAAAGAAGGGCGGTGATGATTGATGGTGTTCTATGATTTTGAAGTGTTCAAGTATGATTGGTTGGTTGTCATTTTGGACATGGACGATCAGAAAGAACATGTCATCATCAACAATCCTTCTGAACTGGAAGCATTTTATCAGGATCATGTGTCTGACATATGGGTGGGATTCAATTCAAGAAGATATGACCAATTTATCTTGAAATCAATTCTTTGTGGTTTGAATCCCAAAGAATGTAATGACCACATCATTCTGAAAGGTTTATCCGGATACAGTTTTTCAGGTCAATTCAGGAAGTTCCCTTTGAATAACTATGATGTGATGCAAAATAATATTGACAGGGGACTGAAAGTCTTTGAAGGGTTTATGGGAAACAATATCAAAGAAACATCAGTCCCCTTTGATATTGACAGGAAACTGACTGTCGAAGAAATTGAACAGACTGTGTTTTATTGCAGACATGATGTGGAACAAACAGTGTTGGTCTTCATTGAAAGGAAGTCTGATTTTGAAGCACAAATGGAACTTCTTAAAATGTATAACATGCCTTTATCCTATATAAACAAGACCAAGGTGCAGTTGTCAGCAGAAATTCTTGGTGCAACAAAACACACCTATGATGATGAATTTGACATTGCACTTCCACCTTGTGCAAAGGTGGAAAAATACACAGATGTTCCTGCATGGTTCATGAATCCTGAAAATCACACATACAAGAAAGGCAATAAAGCAAACAAACTTGAAAAAATCATGGCAGGAATACCAATCACCTTTGCATGGGGTGGTGTTCATGGGGCAAAAGAATCCTATCATGATCAGGGATATTTCATCAACATGGATGTTGGTTCACTATATCCCACAATTGACTGTCTTTATCCTGAATACTGTTTTTCAAGGTCTGTATCAAATAAAGGTCTGAAAAGATACAAGGAAATTTTGCAATTCAGACTTCAACTGAAAGCAGAAGGAAAAAAGAAGGAACAAGCACCATTCAAAATAGTTCTGAATGGGACATATGGTGCTATGAAGGACAAGTTCAATAAACTGTATGATCCAAGGGGTGCAAACAACACCTGTGTCTTTGGTCAGATTTTGGTTGGTGTAGACTTGCTTGAACGCTTGGAAGGTGTGTGTGAAATCATTCAGGTGAACACGGATGGAATCCTGATAAAAATGCACAGATATGAAGATTTTGAACTGATTGATGACATTGCTTTTGAATGGGAACAAAGAACAGGGTTGTCCCTTGAATTTGATGATTATGGATGGGGTGAAATCTTCCAAAAAGATGTCAACAATTATCTGATCATTGATGAATGGGGACATTACAAGTCCAAAGGTGCATATGTCAAAGGACTTGGAACACTTGACTATGATCTTCCAATTGTAAACACCGCATTGGTTCAGTACATGACCAAGGGTGTTCCACTTGGAACAACAATCCTTGAATGTGATGATCTGAAAGAGTTTCAGCAGATCAAGAAGATTTCAGGAAAGTATGACTGTATCTTTCATGGTGGAACTTTTTCTGAAAGACAGATTAGAACAAAGACAGGAACAAAAAAGAAGGTCAAGGTTTACAACAATGATGGTGTCAACATCAAGGAAAAGTGTGTAAGGGTGTTTGCAAGCCTGAACCATCATGATGGAACACTTTACAAGAAACATTCCATCACAGGCGGTGTTGCAAAGATTGAAAACTGTCCTGATCACTGCTTCATCTTCAATGATGCTGTCAATGATGTCAAATGTCCTGAACTGCTTGACAAGCAGTGGTATTTGGACATTGCAAAAGACAGACTGAAAGGGTTTGGTGTTGCACTATGAAAATAAATAACAGAAGGAAGGTGATGATTTGGAATTATTCAAAGGGTTTGTAAAGACCAAAGACAAGAAATGCACAGAGAAATTCAAGAATATTCCTACATCAGACCTTCACACTTATGAGGAAGTGAAAGACCTTCCTGAATATGCAGGAATCCTTGGTCAAGACACAATCCTGATTGATGTTGATGACATGGGACAGTCTGAAATCCTGATGCAGATTGTGGAAGACAGACAGCTTGATTGCAGGGTGTATCAGACCACAAGGGGAAGACACTTCTTGTTCAGAAATAAGGGGGTGGATCAGTGCTTCACGCATGTGAAACTTGCTTGTGGTCTGACAGCAGACATAAAGGTTGGTGTCAAGAACAGCTATGAAATATTGAAGTTCAACGGTGAAGAAAGGTTTATTGAATGGGATGTTGAAGATGGTGTGGAATATCAAAAACTTCCATCATTCTTGATCCCTGTGAAGTCCAAAATGGAATTCTTGGACATGGAAGCAGGTGAAGGAAGAAATTCAGCACTGTTTGGATATGAACTTGTTCTGCAAAGTGCAGGTCAATCCCCTGATGAAGCAAGGGAAACAATCAAACTGATCAATCACTATGTACTGTCTGATCCGCTGTCTGATGATGAAATTGACACCATTACAAGGGATGAAGCATTTGCAAAGCCTGTGTTTTATCATGGGAAGACTTTTCTTCACAATGTGTTTGCACAGTATTTGAAATCACAGTTCCACGTGAAAAGGATCAACGGTCAGCTTCATGTGTATGATGCAGGAATATATGTGTCAGGGTACAGAATCATTGAATCCAAGATGGTTGAAGTGATTCCAAACTTGAAAGCGACACAAAGAACCGAAACACTGAAATTCTTGGAAATATCAACACCTGTGAATGAACAGGATTCAGATGCAAAGTTCATTGCTTTCAGGAATGGAATATTTGACCTTGAACATGAAGAACTGCTTCCATTCAGTCCCGAATACATAATCACAAACAAGATTCCTTGGGACTTCAATGGAAACGCATATTCAGAACTTGCAGATGTGACATTAAACAAGATTTCCTGCAATGATCCTGACATCAGACACCTGTTGGAAGAATGCATTGGATATTGCTTTTTCAGGCAGAATGAACTGTCCAAGTCCTTCATCCTGACAGGGCAAGGAAGCAACGGAAAATCAACCTTCTTGGACATGGTGAAGACAGTCCTTGGAAGAAACAACTATGTGTCACTTGATCTTGATGAACTGTCAGAGAAATTCAGCACCACAACCATGTTTGGAAAACTTGCAAACATTGGTGATGACATTAGTGATGAATTCCTGCAAGGGAAAGCAATCAGTCAGTTCAAAAAGATTGTGTCAGGGAATGACATCAAAGCAGAAAACAAAGGACAGGATGTTTATTTCTTCAAGCCAACTGTGAAATTGCTGTTTTCTGCAAATGAAATTCCAAGGGTGCGGAACAAGGGATTTGAAGCGATAAAAAGAAGGTTGGTCATCATTCCCTTCAATGCAAAGTTCAGCAAAGATGATCCTGGCTTTGATTCAGGCATCACATGGAAGCTGAAAAAACAAGATGTTGCTGAATACCTGATTCAACTTGGTTTGCAGGGATTGAAGCGGATTCTTGAAAATCAGGGATTCACCACTTCAAAGAAGGTGCAGGATGAACTAAATTCTTTTGAAAGGGACAACAATCCAATCCTTTTGTTCCTTGAAGAAGTGGAAGACTATGAAATTTTGAACAACGAAACCAAAGAAGTCTTTGCAAGATATGACACTTTTTGTCATGAAAACGGATTCACCAAGGTTGCAATGCAGACATTTAGCAAGGAAATCATAAGACACCTTGACTGCAAGATTGCAGACAAAAAAATTAAAGGAAGAAAGTGCAGAATCTTTGTCAAGAAGGGAAAAAAAGAAGATTATAATGAATAAGTTAGTATGAAAGGAAATGAAAGATGACTACTATTGATTATCAGAAGAAAATGTATTCAGATACAAAATTAAAATGTGAGCTATATAGAGATTCGATGCAGAACTATAAAAAATATGCAATCCCTCCCGCACAATTTATTGTTGCGGACGTTCCGTATAATGTTGGAAAAAACTTCTATGGTTCCAATCCTATGTGGTATAACGGTGGCGATAATAAGAACGGAGAAAGTAAATTTGCTGGCAAATCCGCATTTAATTCCGATTTTAATTTTAATTTATATGAATATTTTCATTTTTGCTCTAAGATGTTAAAGAAAGACGATAATCGTCCATCAAAGAGAGGAAGAAGTAGTAATTCTCCGTGTATGTTGGTGTTCTGCTCGTTTGAGCAAATGTCAACCTTAATAGATGCGGCGAAAAAATATGGGTTTATTCATTACATACCTCTTGTATTTTGTAAAAACTATAGTCCACAAGTCTTAAAAGCCAACATGCGAATTGTTGGAGCAACAGAGTATGCAATTGTTTTATATCGCAATAAACTTCCGAAATTTCGTAACGGCGCAGAATTTGATGAAAATGGAAAGACAATAAGAGGAACGGGAAAAATGATTTTTAATTGGTTTACATGGGAAAAAGACGGAAAGGAAATACCTAAAATTCATCCTTCGCAAAAACCAATTAGAGTTTTGAAAAAATTAATTGAAACATTTACAGATGAAGGCGATGTGGTTATAGACCCGTGCGCTGGAAGCGGAACGACACTAAGAGCGGCAAGAGAACTTGGGCGTAACGCTTTTGGATTTGAAATTGATAGAACATTTTATAAAAGAGCAAAAGAGGAAATGTTGTATATTTAAAATGTAAATCAGTTCAAAGAACAAAGCGAATGGAACAGAAAAAGGGTTTATGGGTTTAGAAAGGAACTGAAAAAAATGACTGCTAATGAATATCAGAAAAATTGTATGAAGTTTACATCACAGATCAGCACTGCAACCAAGGACAATCTTCTGTTGCAGGGTGTGATGGGAATAAACGGTGAAGCAGGTGAAGCAATTGATATTGTAAAGAAATATCTGTTTCATGGTCATCCCTTGGACAAGGATCACCTTGCCAAAGAACTTGGTGATGTCCTTTGGTACATAGCAACCACAGCAGAAGCACTTGACATTGACCTGCACACCATTATGCAGATGAACATTGAAAAACTGTCTGCAAGGTATGATGAACAGTTCAGCACAGATGCAAGTCTGCACAGAAAGAAAAGTGACATATAATGCGATTATTTATCAAGTGGGACACAGGTCACATTACCATAAATTGTGAAGCGTTCTTCCCTGCACCACAGAAAAAACTAAATATTCTTCTAAAAACCATCAATCTTGATTGGAAACACAAATATGACATTATGAATCAAATGATACAGTTTTTAAAGGATTTGGAACAGGAAATGGAAACACAAGAGGTAAAAATTAAGTCAGAATATTCCAAACAGTTTCAGAAAATGAAAGACTTGGAACACCTGATAAGTGATTGTAAACATCCAAACGGTGTTCCAATCAGCAAAGTGGAAATTAAGACTGCAAAGGTAGATCTGAAAGAACAAAAAAAGGTTGTCAGCGGTTTGAAAAAATCATTTAAGTGGTCTTCAAAGACTGCACAGAAAGCAAGGATGAATCAGGAAATCATTGCACAGAAGATATAAATGGTTCTTGGTGAGTTCTTAATGAAAGAAGGCACCTTGAACCGTTTGAAAGCCTTATTTCACAAGGATTTTTGGCTTGCGGTTCTTGCAGTTCTTGGTAAAACCTATATTTTCAAAAAATTTCAAGAAGAAAAAAATTCAAAGAAAAAATTTTTTCTTAAAAAAATAAAAGAATATAGAAATATATAGGACACCAAGAACCGCTTGAACCGTTTTACAAAATTTTCCTTGAAACATCAAGGTTTAAAGCGGTTCAAGGTCAGCGGTTCAAGCAGGAATTGATGAAAGGATGTGATGTGTTTGATTTTAGATAACATCAGGCGGTTGAAAAAGAAAATAGACCGCTTGCAGTTGAAAGTGGAATGTTTCAGTACATACAAAGGAATAAAGTATGAAGCTGATCATGTGCAGTCTTCCTCTGATCCACATGCAGGTGAAAACCTGATCATCAATCATATAATGGATGAACAGCATCTTGAAAGGCTGAAACAAGAACAAAAAGACCTGATTTCACAGGTTGACATGAAGCAATTCACTGACAGACAGCAGGAATTCATCAGACTTTTCTATTTTCAAGGTATGACACAGACACAGTGTTGTAAATTCCTAAAAATCAAGATCAGTGCAGTGTGCAGATTGAAGAAAAGAGTTGTTTACAAAATGCTTGCAGAAGAAATTCAGCAAAGGTCTTGACAGTAAAGTGAATAAATGATATAATTGTAAAGTGAAAAAGTTTGAACAGAACCTTTGGTTCTGTTCTTTCTTTTTGCCGTAAATCTGATGAAAGGGGTTGCAATAGTGAATGACACCAAAACAAAAAAGATTTTGTCTTGAATATGCAAATTCAGGCAATGCAACAGAATCTGCAATCAAAGCAGGTTATTCACAAAAAACTGCATATAGCATTGGACAGGAAAACCTGAAAAAACCTGAACTGCAAAAATTCCTTCAAGAACTTGCTGATCAAATAGCATCTGCAAAGATTGCAACCGCAAAGGAAATGCAGGAAGTCCTGACATCCATCATCAGACAGGAACTTTATGAAGAAGTAATTGTTGTTGAAGGTTGCGGTGATGGGATCAGTGAAGCAGTCACCAAGACCAAGAGACCATCTACAAGGGATGCAATCAAAGCAATTGAAACGCTTGCAAAAATGCAAGGCATCTTTGACACCAAAACAAATGTCAATTTGGTCATCCCTGTTTTTAGTGGTGAAGATAATCTTGAAGAATAATGGTAAAGGTAAAGGGAACATAAAAGCACAGTATAAAAGAAGAAAGGAAAGGTTGAAAAACAGACCACCAAAGCAGAATGAAAAGGTTCTTTTGATTGATGGAAATGTTTCTTTTTATCCCAATGGTTATTGCAAATATTATGGTGCATTCCTAACACAAGGTCTGATTGACACCCACAGATGTCTGCACAGGAATTGTCCAAGATTCAAGGAAGTGAATGCTGATGAAGAAAAAGAAGATTTACCTTCCTGACATAATCGGAAAAGGTTATAAACAATTTTGGAACTATAAAGGCAGATACAGAGTTGTCAAGGGAAGTCGTGCTTCCAAGAAGTCAAAGACAACTGCACTTTGGTATATATACAATATGATGAAATACCAAGGTGCAAACACTTTAGTTGTCAGAAAGACTTTCAGAACCTTGAAAGATTCTTGCTTCACTGAATTGAAATGGGCAGTTCACAGATTGTGTGTTGACCATTTATGGGAATTCAAAGAATCACCACTTGAAGCAACCTATGTTCCCACTGGACAGAAGATATATTTTAGGGGGTTGGATGATCCGCTGAAAGTCACATCAATCACTGTTGATGTTGGAAATCTGTGTTGGATGTGGATTGAAGAATCATACGAAATCATGAATGAACCTGATTTTAACATGCTTGATGAATCCATCAGGGGTGAATGTCCTGATCCGCTGTTCAAACAGATTACACTGACTTTCAATCCTTGGAATGAAAGGCATTGGATAAAAAAGCGGTTCTTTGACAATCCCGATAGTGAAACCCTTGCCCTGACAACCAATTATCTTTGCAATGAATGGTTGGATGCAGCAGATAGGAAGCTATTTGAAACAATGAAAAAGAATAATCCCCGAAGATATGCGATTGCAGGACTTGGAAATTGGGGCATTGTTGAAGGTCTTGTCTATGAAAATTGGCATGAACAGAACTTTGTTCTGATGACCAAAAAGGAATATGAAAGACTGGATGAAAAGCCTGCTGATGTAGTGTTCAGCGATGAATTGAAGAATGGATTTGGTCTTGACTTTGGTTATACCAATGACCCTTCCGCAGCGTTCATTGGCTTTGTGGATTTGACGAATAAAAAAATCTATGTGTGGGATGAACTTTATGAAAAGGGTTTGTCAAACAAGCGGATTTTTGACACTATTCAGTCAATGGGATATGGCAAAGACCATTTCACTGCTGATTCGGCAGAGCCGAAAAGCATTGACGAACTGAAAAGTTATGGAATGCGGGTCAGAGGGGCAACCAAAGGAAAGGACAGTATCAACAACGGCATTCAATGGATTCAGGATTTTGAAATCATTGTGCATCCCCGGTGTGTGAACTTTCTGACTGAAATCAGCAATTACAGTTGGGATAAAGACAAATTCGGGAACAAGCTGAATTCCCCTATTGATGACTTCAATCATCTGATGGATGCAATGCGCTATGGTATGGAAGGGTTCATCAAAAAGAATGGATGGTTATATTAGTAATCTGATAGTAACGAACGCCGCCGAAAATCAAGCAATTCGGCGGTTTTGCATTTACTGAATAACATTGAAAGGATGTGGAACAGATGGCAATTGTTTATGCAACGCTGATTGTAAAGGGCAGAAAGATCATTGGTGATGTCCCTGAAAAGATCAGGGAACAGGTCAAACAGGTTTTGATTGATCTTGACCTTCCTGAACTTGCAGAGTGAAGGAAAAAGAAATCAACACAGTGATCCCCACAAGATTTTTTCTTGTGGGGATTTCCATTTCAAGAAAGACAGGTTAAAAAATTATGAAACAGGGAATTTGTACTGGAATCGGTGTGGTTGGTGGGTTCATTGCTTCCCTTTTTGGGGGATGGGACATAGGTTTAATCACGCTGATTATTTTCATGGCAATTGATTATGTCAGTGGAATCGTGGTTGCAGGGGTATTCCACAACAGCAAGAAAACTGACACAGGCACACTTGAAAGCAGGGCAGGATGGAAAGGACTTTGCAGGAAGTGCATGACACTTCTGTTTGTTCTGATTGCATACAGACTGGATTTGGTGATTGGCTCAAATTACATTAGGGATGCAGTAATCATTGGATTTATTGCAAATGAAACCATTTCGATTATTGAAAATGCAGGTCTGATGGGACTTCCCCTTCCTGAAACCATCACCAAAGCAATTGATGTCCTGACTTCCAAGAAGAAAGATGGTGATGAATGATGGGAAAGCAGAAAGGAATTGACATTTCCTGTTGGCAAGGCAATGTGGACTTTGTAAAAGTGAAAGCTGATGGGATTCAATTTGCAATTTTGCGTGAAGGTTACAGACAGACAGTTGATTCCAACTTCCACACTTATGTGCAGGGGTGCAAGAATGCAGGAATCCCTGTTCTTGGTGTCTATCATTTTAGTTATGCACTGAATGCGGATCAGGCAAAACAGGAAGCGGTCTTCTGTCTTGATCAGGTGAAGAAAGCAGGTCTTGGAAAGGATGTCATCATATTCTTTGATTTTGAGTATGACACCATCACCAAGGCAAAACAGCAGGGTGTGGTGCTTGGTTCAAAGGAATGCAATGCACACACCAAAGCGTTCTGTGAATACATCACAGGTCAGGGATATAAAGCAGGAATCTATTCAAACATTGACTACTACAAGAACATGTACGACAAGAATCTGCTTGCAAAATATGTCTTTTGGCTTGCACATTACACCAATGGTAATCCTGCATATTCCTGTTCCTTCCAACAGTACACAAGCAGTGGAAAAGTAAATGGAATCAATGGAAATGTGGACATGGATTGGTTCTTTGGAAATATCGGAAAGGATGAAGTGAACATGAAATCAAGAAGTGCTGTTGTTGCACAGGCGGTTGCATGGATTGGTTGCAAGGAATCTGATGGTTCACACAAGAAGATCATTGATGTGTATAATTCGCACAAGCCGCTTGCAAGAGGATATACAGTGAAGTACACTGATGCATGGTGTGCAACCTTTGTTTCTGCATGTGCTATCAAAGCAGGTGTAACTGACATTCTTCCTACTGAATGCGGTTGTGAACCTATGGTCAATCTGTTCAAGAACCTTGGTGAATGGGTTGAAAATGATGCATATATTCCCAAAGCAGGTGATGTCATCTTTTATGATTGGGATGACAGTGGAAGCGGTGACAACACAGGTTGGACTGACCATGTTGGAATTGTTGAATCCTGTGATGGAAAGAACATTATTGTCATTGAAGGGAACAAGAACAACGCTGTTGGAAGAAGGACACTTGCAGTTAATGGAAGGTATATTAGGGGTTTTGGTGTTCCCAAATACACTGATGACGGTTCAAGCGCACCTGTCACACCTGCAAAAAAGTCCACTGATGAAGTTGCAAAAGAAATCATTCAGGGACTTTGGGGGAATGGTGATGACCGCAAGAATCGCTTGACAAGTGCAGGATATGATTACAATGTTGTTCAGTCCAAAGTCAATCAGATGCTGAAAGGTCAGACCACCACTGTTCCAAAGAAGTCTGTTGATGAACTTGCAAAGGAAGTGATCAGTGGAAAATGGGCAAATGGTGATTCAAGAAAGAAAGCCTTGACTGATGCAGGTTATGATTATAACGCTGTTCAACAGAAGGTCAATCAGCTTCTTTCTGCTTCCAATCTCAAATCTATTGACACCATTGCAACGGAAGTCATTCAGGGCAAATGGGGCAACGGTGAAGCAAGGAAACAGGCACTGACCAAAGCAGGATATGATTACAACACTGTTCAGGGGCGTGTGAATCAAATGCTATCCTGATCACTTAACAATTTCAAAGTTTGATTTTATACTGTTATCAGGTTTTGCACATTAGAAACAGGATAGAAACAAACACGCTTGAAAACCGCATAAAATGAACCTTTGCAGTTCAGCAAGAGATAATTTTTTCCTTTGGCGATTATCAAAAGCACAAAATGAGCCGTGTTACATTCGGCATAAAAAATTCCTCCGTCTTTTGACGGGGGAATTTTTGTTATGGTTTTATTTTTAGTAAAAATTTTGTAAAAATATAAAAGTGAGATTGCCGTCAAGTGCGTTCCGTACTGTACTTTTTGATTAACTTGTATATTTCGTTTACCTGTTTAATCGGAAGATGCTTTACGGTTTGATATGCACGTTTTTCGTAGTATAAGTAAATATGAACATTACAGGTTCCCTTTAATCTTTGAAAAATGCTTTGGGTAATCGAAATATACTGTAATTGCTTAAACGGAATTATATATTTTTTCAACGTCCATTTATCGTATCCGCTTGCAATAAGATATTTTTTGTTTATCGCAATATGTGAATGTCTGTGAGCAAAAATGCGGAACATTATCCACCAAACAAGCGGGATTACAGAAAAAATCATCAGCACCTTAAACAATTCGTCCGTTACACTAAAATAATCGGCTGTTATAAGCGCCGCCATAATTGCCGCAGTAATCCACAAGGGCAACCAAATATATGAATATAAGGTATTTTTTTTCGGGCAAACCGATTGCTGCTCCTTTAAAGATATTTTTACAAGCCTGCCAAGACAGTAATGCAGTTTTTTGTGCCTTTCCGCTGCTATAATAAGTCCTTTGTCACCCTTTAACTTTCCGGCTCCTACTGTAAATAAACCCGAACTGTAAAGTCCGAGTATCCTCATAAAAAGACTTTGGTTTATGGTCACGGCGGCTACTCTGTCGGCGCGTGTATAAGTGGTGCTGCGATTAAATACCCCTCTTGAAACAACTATATATTCTCCGATTCTCGAAGCCGAAAATTTTCCGTATCTGAAAAATTCCACGGCAACGGCAATTGCCCAACCTCCGAAAAGCACATTTGCGACGGTTACGGCAACGGGAGATACACCTATTGCTATTGTTTCCCAAAATACGTTCATAGAGTTGTACAGTATATTTCTTATTTCATATTTTACCGTATCACCGAGTTTCAAAACAAAGGGCGATATAAACAAAAGACCCGCTGCCGGATTTGACCAAAAAGCACATGTTAAAAGCGTCAAAAGGTTATTGGACGTATAAACGAACTTTTTCTTTCCCTTGTTTAATTCGTCAATCAGCCGTGCAACATATTTTTTGGAAAAAAAAGCGGAAATATCATAACGACGGCTTGTGCCGCCCGGGGAATCAAACGATACCTTTTCCGCACCTAAAAGTGACATAAAAACATCTTTGTATATGTTTATTGTTTGTATTTTTGTAAAGGGCAGCGTAAAGTACCTGTTAAAAAACAGACCCTTTTTTATTTCTATTCCGTGCGGAGAAAGTCTGTACAAATATTTACGGTACGAATAAACCGCATATCCAACAACAAATACGGCATAAAAAGTAGTAAGGCTCATTGAACCTATTATCTCAAAAATATCTTGCGGCGTATACAAAAGCTGACGTATAATGGGAAGTAAAAGCAGTACGACGGATATTTTTAGATGTATAAATATTGTACACGGGTGTGTCCGTTTGTAGATGTTGTTCAAATTACTCACCGTTCCTGTTCGACAATCAATTTAATTTTTTTGCCGTTTATTGCGGATATGTCGCGCATAATTTCAAATGAACCTGCCGTAAGCAGTCTTACGCTGCAAACTCCGAAAATCTTTTGAATAGGACCCTGCATAAATACGCAATATTGAATTTTCGGGAATCCTATTTGCGTATGCTTGCGGAAAAAAACGCCCTTTTTAATTTCTATAAGACTTTCGCCGATAAAATACCGACAGGATTTGTACAAAACGGGAAAATAAAACAAAATCAATATAACGTATGTTATTATTACAAAGGCGCCGAGAATCAACGCTGCGATTTTGTGGAACGCAAACAATGCTCCCACGGGAAAAGCTGCGGCAATCAAAGCCGCAGTTGCCCGTATCCGCCAAATGACAGGCGCCTTTTTTGAAATAATGTTTGTTTTTATTTTTGAAATAGGTTTATCCGTATTTTTCATTATGTTACCGTCCGTGATATTTCTTTTTTGGATATTAAAATAAATCCGTCTTTATTATATAATACACATTAAAAAAAATCTACATATTTAAGCAAAGATACAAGCCGAGTTATATGTATAAAGCCTTGTCATATTTTTTATCGGTTATACCCAACATATTTATCGGACGTGTGTGTATCTTTTACAAAGGCAAGGTAAACGATTTATTAATATTGATTTTAATTGTGTTTTTTGCTATATTATTTTTTAGGTAACAAAAGAATTGACGAGGTGATATTTTTATGGATTCGCCGCTTGCCGACCGTTTGCGTCCTCAGTCGCTTAACGACATTGCAGGTCAGCACCATTTGCTTGACGAAAATAAACCTTTAAGAAACATAATCGAATCGGGCAAAATTCCGAATATGGTTTTTTACGGACCGTCCGGTGTGGGAAAAACCACTCTTGCTTCAATTATTGCGAAACAGACAAACCGAACTCTTCGTAAACTGAACGGAACAACGGCGTCAACGTCGGATATAAAAAATATTGTGTCCGAATTGTCCGGTTTTTCCGGAATAAACGGAATTTTGCTGTATCTTGACGAGATTCAGTATTTCAACAAAAAACAGCAGCAAACGCTTTTGGAGTTCATTGAAAACGGCAGTATTACTCTTATTGCCTCCACAACAGAAAATCCTTATTTTTATGTTTACGGTGCGATACTTAGCCGTTCAACCGTGTTTGAGTTTAAATCCGTTGATAAAAATGACGTTGCAAAGGCGGTAAGACGCGCCGTTGAGATACTTCAGCAAGAAACAAAAGAAAAAATTTATATTTCCGACGACGCCGTAGAGTATATTTCGTATGCCTGTGGCGGTGATGTTCGCAAAGCAATAAACGCTGTTGAGTTGTCGGTAATATCCACTCCCGTTTTTGGGAACAACCGTAATGTAGATATTGAAACCGTAAAAGCTCTTACACAAAAAAGCGCCGTGCGTTACGATAAAGAGGGCGATGAGCATTACGATCTTCTGTCCGCATTTCAAAAATCTATGCGCGGTTCGGATCCTGATGCGGCTGTTCATTATCTTGCAAGGATACTGTTAGCGGACGATTTGCCGTCAGCGTGCCGTCGGCTTATGGTTTGTGCGTGTGAGGACGTAGGGCTTGCTAATCCGCAAATAATACCGATAGTCAAGGCTGCGGTTGACGCCGCAATGATGGTTGGTATGCCGGAAGCTCGTATTCCGTTGGCGGACGCTGCAATCCTTGTTGCACTGTCGCCAAAATCCAACTCCGCGTATGAGGCAATAAATAATGCAATTTCCGATGTAGAAAAAGGAAAAGGCGGCGGATTTCCCCGTCAACTTCAAAATAAGCATTTTGACGGTGAAGACGCAAAGGTGAAAGGGCAATTTTATAAATATCCCCACGATTTTCCAAATCATTGGGTATCCCAACAATATCTTCCGGACGGATTGAAAGATGCTGTATATTATGTAGCGGGAAATAATAAAAACGAACAGGCATATAAGTCTTATTGGGAAATTATAAAAAATAAGAAAGATATATAAATTTTAGTTTTTAAGCGATATGGTCACAAGTGCTGATACGATAAGGTGTTTTATTTAAAGCCGCAATAACTTGTACCGTAACAAAAATGAGGCGCATACTCGAACAAAACGATATGCACGCCATAATAAATTGAATTTTACAATACAAATTTTAATCAGAGGTAAAAAATGAAAATAGGAAATGTGGAAATAAACGGATATGCGGCGCTTGCACCTATGGCGGGAGTTGCCGACAGAGCGTTCCGAGAGTTGTGCGCCGACTTTGGCGCAGCTTATGTTGTGGGAGAAATGGTAAGCTCAAAGGGAATCGTATATAACAGCGAAAAATCCCTTGAATTGTTGGAGCTTACGGAATCGGAGCGTCCGGCTGCCGTTCAGCTTTTCGGCTGCGAACCTGATGTTATGGCAGAAGCCGCAAAAATTGCGGAAAAATACAATCCGAACGTGATTGACATTAATATGGGGTGTCCTGCGCCGAAAATTGTATGCAGCGGTTCCGGCTCGGCACTTATGAAAAATCCGGAGCTTTGCGGAGAGATAGTAACAGCGGTAAAGGAAGCTGTTGCCGTACCCGTTACCGTAAAGATACGCAAAGGATGGGATAAAAACAGCATTAATGCCGTAGAGGTTGCAAAGATTTGCGAGCAGGCAGGAGCATCGGCTGTGACCGTACACGGAAGAACAAGGGAACAGCAGTATATGCCCACTGCGGATTGGGATATAATACGTCAGGTAAAAGAGGCGGTAAATATACCCGTTATAGGAAACGGAGATATAACGACTGCCGAGGAAGCGGCAAAAATGTATGAAACGACTAATTGTGACCTTGTAATGATAGGCAGAGGCGCTCTCGGCAATCCGTGGATTTTTCGTGAAATTGAAATGCTCATCGGTCATGACAGACCATCAATGCCGGTATCGAACGCAGAAAAAATATCGGTTCTTTTGCGTCACGTTCAGCGGTTGTGCAAGTATAAAGGAGAATATAACGGTATGCGTGAAGCGAGAAAACACGCCGCATGGTATTTTAAAGGTATGCACAATGCGGCGTTGCTCCGCAAAATGTCGGGACAAATTGAAAAATTCGATGACCTTGTAGAGCTTTGTAAAACGATTGTATCCTAACTTAATTTTATCGCATATAAACTAACGCCGCGCGAGTAAACTTATTGTTTGAAGTTCGAGGCGCAGTGCCTGCACTGGCGATTCGCATTATCGTTCGCTCCGCTCACTCGTACTGAAAACAATAGGTACATTCGCGCGGCGTTAGTTATTTTAACCATAATTAAAAGTTTCGGTCAAGCCTTTTCAAAGGCTTGCGGATTCCAAAGGCAGAGCCTTTGGCGGGTTTTTAAGGGCGGAGCCCTTAACTATCATTAACAAAGGCAAAAACTTATTGTTTACGGGGAACCCCTTGCGTGGG
>CANQBK010000039.1 GCA_947589485.1 uncultured Clostridia bacterium
GACAGCCTGAAATAACCGTGGGACACACGGGGTTAGCTCGTTGATACTGTATGGGTTACCATACTTGAGCGAGAAGCACCCACCTCTATAGGTGGGGGAGTATGTCACAAATTTATTTATCACAGAATGGGAGTTTGGATTATGCCTAATGTACCTGAGATTTTCGGATGTTATGTTTTTAATGACGCAACCATGAAAGAACGTCTTCCAAAGGACACCTACAAAGCATTGAAAAAAACAATTGAAGAGGGTAAGGCTCTTGACCTGAGTGTTGCTAATGTTGTTGCACATTCAATGAAAGAATGGGCGATTGAAAACGGGGCAACTCATTATACCCATTGGTTCCAGCCTATGACGGGAGTAACCGCCGAAAAGCACGACGGATTTATTTCACCTACCGGAGACGGAAAGGTTATTATGTCGTTCTCGGGCAAAGAACTTATAAAGGGCGAGCCTGACGCATCGAGCTTTCCTTCGGGAGGCATAAGAGCAACATTTGAGGCAAGGGGATATACGGCATGGGATCCTACCTCGTATGCGTTTATAAAAGACGGTTCGCTTTGTATCCCGACAGCGTTCTGTTCATATACGGGTGAAATTCTTGACAAAAAGACGCCTCTGCTCCGTTCAATGGAGGTTATGAGCAAACAGGCTGTAAGGATACTCAGAATTTTCGGTGATACGACCACCAAAAGAGTTAACACAACAGTAGGTGCAGAACAGGAATATTTCCTCATTGACAAGGAAACCTACAAAAAACGTAAGGATCTTATCTACTGCGGAAGAACGCTTTTCGGTGCAAGACCGCCCAAGGGACAGGAGCTTGATGACCATTACTTCGGTTCATTAAAGCCCGTTGTTTCAAAATATATGAAAGAGCTTGACGAAGAATTGTGGAAACACGGTATTTCCTCAAAAACAAAGCACAACGAAGTAGCACCGGCACAGCACGAGCTTGCTCCTATTTTCGATACGTCAAATATTGCTACCGACCACAATCAGCTCACAATGGAACTTATGAAAAGGACAGCAGAAAAGAACGGTCTTGTTTGTCTGCTGCACGAAAAGCCGTTTGCCGGTGTTAACGGTTCCGGTAAGCACAACAACTGGGCAATATCTACCAATACCGGAAAGAATCTTCTTGATCCTTCAAAGAATCCCCGTGAAAATACAACATTCCTTGTATTCCTTGCGGCTGTTATCCGTGCTGTTGACGAACATCAGGATCTTCTTAGAATTTCCGTTGCAAGCGCCGGCAATGACCACCGTTTGGGTGCCAATGAAGCGCCTCCGGCAATTATCTCTATGTATCTCGGCGATGATTTGACAGAGGTACTCAAGTCTATATTAAATGACGAGGATTACGAAACAAAATCAAGAAGCGTTATGGATACGAATGTAGACGCAATTCCGAATTTCACAAAGGATACTTCTGACCGTAACCGTACATCTCCGTTTGCATTTACCGGAAACAAATTCGAGTTTAGAATGTTGGGTTCGTCAGAAAATATTGCGTGTGCAAATACCATATTGAACACAATCGTTGCCGATGTTCTTATGGACTTTGCGGATCAGCTTGAAAAAGCCGATGATGTAAAAGCCGCCGCTGAGGCTCTTGTTAAAAAGACTGTTGAGGAACATAAGAGAATTATATTTAACGGTGACAACTATTCCGCAGAGTGGGTTGTAGAGGCTGAAAAGAGAGGACTTCTTAACTTGCGTACTCTTCCCGATGCAATGCCGCTTTACTGCTCAAAAGAAAATGTTGAACTCTTTGGCAGACACGGTATTTATTCAGAAGTTGAGCTTCGTTCCAGAAGTGAAATTCTCCTCGAAAATTACTCTAAAATTATAAACATTGAAGCACTTACGGCGCTTGATATGGCAAAGAAAGACATTGTTCCGGCTGTTGCCGCATATATAAGGGAGCTTGCCGAAACAGCAAACCTCATCAAGTCCGTTGATTCTGATATTGCAACAGTTCAGGAAACAGAGCTTATGAAAAAGCTCAGCAATCTGCTTTCATGCTTTATGAATAAGATCGATATTCTTGACAAGGCAGTTATGGGTGCTAAGGAAGTTGAGGGAATAACTGAAAACGCACTTTATTATAAGGATAATGTTCTCAGCGCAATGCAGGAGCTTCGTGCAGTTGCCGATGAGATGGAGTCAAATATGTCCTCAAAATTATGGCCTTATCCTTCATACGGAACGATGCTTTTCAGCATATAAAATCAATATCTTAATATTTACACAAAGGCGTGTATTTTATCCCAAAAGGATAGAATATACGCCTTTTTCTTTTGGAAGGGGTAATTATTATGGACACAAATTTGCAGAATGTAATATCGAGTGCGGTGGAACAGTCAAACTCGTTTACAATAGCGATTTGGTTCCTTATCGGAGCGGCGCTTGTATTTTTTATGCAGTGCGGCTTTGCAATGGTTGAAACAGGCTTTACAAGAGCAAAAAATGCCGGAAATATCATTATGAAAAACCTTATGGATTTTTGTATTGGTACGGTTATGTTTATTTTGCTTGGTTTCGGTCTTATGATGTCAGAAGACTATTTTATGGGAATAATAGGTATTCCGAATTTTGACATTTTTACGGATTTTAACAATTTCCCGTGGTCCGTGTTTGTATTTAACCTTGTATTTTGTGCGACTGCGGCAACCATTGTTTCGGGTGCAATGGCAGAACGTACAAAATTTGCTACGTATTGTTTATACAGCGGAATTATAAGTCTTGTTGTTTATCCGATAGAAGCGGGCTGGGTATGGAACTCTCATGGTTGGCTTGCACAAATGGGATTCGTTGATTTTGCCGGTTCGTGTGCGATTCACATGGTTGGCGGTATTTCGGCGTTTATTGGTGCCGCAATGCTGGGTCCGCGTATAGGAAAATATACAAAAGAAGGTAAGCCGCGTGCAATTCCGGGACACAGTCTTACTCTTGGCGCTCTTGGAGTATTTATTTTATGGTTCGGCTGGTACGGATTTAACGGTGCTGCGGCAACAGATGTTGCACAGCTTGCTCAAATTTTCGCTACAACTACGGTAGCTCCTGCACTTGCTACATGTACGACTATGATATTTACCTGGATCAAAAACGGAAAACCCGATGTTTCTATGTCGCTTAACGGTTCGCTTGCCGGTCTTGTGGCAATTACAGCCGGATGTTCAAATGTTGATATTATAGGTGCGGCTGTAATCGGTATAGTTGCCGGTATACTTGTTGTTGTTTCAGTTGAATTTGTTGATATTAAGCTAAAGGTTGATGATCCGGTCGGAGCAGTTGCCGTTCACGGTGTTAACGGTATATGGGGTACGATTGCGGTAGGACTGTTTTCAAAAAATAAAGATACACTCGGACTGTTTTACGGTGGCGGATTCAATCAGCTCGGAATACAGGCTCTCGGTGTACTTTCGGTAGGTTTATTTACCGCAGTGTTTATGACGGTTATATTCTTCGTTTTAAAGCACACGATAGGACTTCGTGCTTCGATTGAAGATGAATCGAGAGGTCTTGACATAACCGAACACGGTCTTGCAAGCTCGTATGCAGACTTTATGCCTGCTGTTCCACAGGTTCTCGGCGGCAGGGGAGATGACATTGACGTATCTGTAAATACTGTTGAAAATGAAGTTCCGGTAAGCGAGGCTATTCCTGTAAAGATTGAGGAATCAAGCGACAAAGTGGCGACTTCTGACGGCGTGAAGTTTACGAAAATTGAAATCATTACCAAGCAAAGCAAATTTGAGGCTCTCAATTCGGCTCTAAGTGATATTGGAATTACCGGTATGACTGTAACTCAGGTTCTCGGATGCGGCGTACAGAGAGGAAAAACCGAATATTACCGAGGAATTGAAGTTGAAATGAACCTCTTGCCTAAAATCCGTGTTGAAATTGTTGTATGCAAAACACCGGTAAAGAGTGTGGTTGATGCTGCTGTCAAGGCATTATATACGGGTCATATAGGCGACGGAAAGATATTTATTTACGATGTAGAAAATATATTGAAAGTTCGCACGGGAGAAACCGGCTGCGAAGCGTTACAAGATGATATGGACTGATTGTTGCTCTGGGAATTATTCGTGTTTAGGGGACTCGTTTATAAGAGCATATATTGCAATCTTTTCATAAACAAAAGGAAGGAACGGACACCGCTGTAAATTTTTACAGCGGTGTCCGTTTAGCGCGGCGCCTGCGCGGAGCCCGCGCGGGCGATTCGCGGTGCGGTGCCCGCACTGTCGATTCGCGGCGCAGTGCCTGCGCTCTCAATTCGCGTTGTCGCTCACTCCGTTCGCTCGTATTGCAAATGATAAGTACATTCGCGCGGCATTAGTTTTTTTACCCAAATTAAAAGTTTCGGTCAAGCCTTTTCAAAGGCTTGCGGGCGCCGAGCCGGCGCAGGCGATTCGCGTTATCGCTCACTCCGTTCGCTCGTACTGCAAGAGATAGATACATTCGCGCGCAATAAGTTAATGTATCAATAGTCAAAAGTTTCGGTCAAGGTGCGGTGCCCGCACTGTCGATTCGCGTTGTCGTTCGCTCCGCTCACTCTTACTGCAAACAAAAACTACATTCGCGCGGCGTTAATTTATGCACCCATAGTCAAAAGTTTCGCTCAAGCCTTTTCAAAGGCTTGCGGATTCCAAAGGCAGAGCCTTTGGTGGGTTTTTAAGGGCAACGCCCTTAACTGCGCAGGCACTGCGCCGGAGCCTTTGGCAGGTTTTAAGGGCAACGCCCTTAACCGTCATTTTCAAAGGTAAATTCATTGTCTTTAAAATCGCATTTTATGGTTTTGCCTCCCTTTATAGAACCGTCAAGCAGCTTTTCGGATATTGAATCTTCTATTTTTGAGCGAATTGCTCTTTTTAACGGTCTTGCGCCGTATACATCGTCAAAACCGGCTTCAGCAACCGCCTTTATTGCTTCCGGTGTAAATTCGGCTTTAACTCCAAGCTCCGATAAACGTCCTTTGAGTGTTTCAAGAAGATTTGAGGCTATCTTTGTAATGTCGTCGCTTGTCAGTTTGTTAAATACAATGATGTCATCAACTCTGTTTAAAAATTCAGGTTTGAAAAGCTGTTTAAGCTCACCAAGAACATTTTCCTTGATTTTTGCGTTGCTGTTTTCCTGACTTTCATCGCCGCCGAAAAATCCGAGATTTTTCTGTTTTTCGGTTATGAGCCTTGCACCAACGTTTGACGTCATTATGATTACCGTGTTTCGGAAATTGATATGCCTGCCTTGAGAATCTGTAAGCCTGCCTTCGTCAAGAATTTGTAAAAGCATATTGAATACATCGGGGTGTGCTTTTTCAATTTCGTCAAACAAAAGAACCGAATAGGGGTGACGCCGAACTCCCTCGGTAAGCTGTCCACCTTCATCATATCCCACATATCCCGGAGGTGAGCCTATGAGTTTTGATACTGTATGCTTTTCCATAAATTCGGACATATCAAAACGCAGCATTGACGCTTCATCTCCGAACATAGCTTCCGCAAGCGCTTTGCATAGCTCTGTTTTTCCGACACCCGTGGGACCTAAGAAAATGAATGAACCTACGGGTCTGTTTGGATCTTTAAGACCAACTCTGCCTCGGCGTATTGCCTTTGAAACTGCTGTTACGGCTTCATCTTGACCTATGATTCTTTCGTGCAGAATTTTTTCCAAATTAAGCAATCTTTCGCTTTCCTCACGCGTAAGCTGAACAACGGGTATACCGGTCCAACTTGAAACGATTTCGGCAATATCTTCGGAGGTGACTTCTCCGTTTTTGTGTTCGTTTTCCTCTTGCCATGTTTTCTTTTTGGCCTCAAGCTCATCACGGAGTTTCTTTTCCTCGTCACGCACTTTTGCGGCACGTTCAAAATCCTGAGAATTTACCGCTTCGGATTTTTCTTTTTCAAGCTCTTTTACTTTGTTTTCAAGCTCCTGAAGATTATCTGGTGCCGTATAAGCCTTTAGCCGTACTCTCGACGATGCTTCGTCAATAAGATCTATGGCTTTGTCGGGAAGAAATCTATCCGCAATATATCTTGAAGAGAGTTTTACGGCTGACTCTATTGCCTCATCGGTAATTTTAACCTTGTGGTGCGCTTCGTATCGGTCGCGTAAGCCTTTAAGGATCAGGATTGCTTCCTCTTCTGTCGGTTCTCCCACTGTCACGGGCTGGAACCTTCTTTCAAGTGCCGCGTCCTTTTCAATATATTTCCTGTATTCGTTTATTGTCGTTGCTCCTATAACCTGAAAATCGCCTCTTGCAAGCGACGGTTTCAGTATGTTTGCCGTATCGGCTGAACCTTCTGCGGAACCTGCGCCGATTATTGTGTGGAGTTCGTCAATAAACAGTATAATATTTCCCGATTTTTTAACCTCGTCTATTGCGTTGTTTATTCTGTCCTCAAAATCGCCCCTGTATTTTGTACCTGCTATCATACTTGTAAGGTCAAGCGACACAATTCTTTTGTTTTTAAGAGGTTCCGGAACATCGCCCGAAACAATCTTGAGAGCAAGACCTTCGGCAACAGCGGTTTTTCCGACTCCCGGTTCACCTATAAGGCACGGGTTGTTTTTTGTTCGGCGCGACAGAATTTGAACTACACGCTGGATCTCCTCGTGCCGTCCTATTACAGGGTCAATACCGCCCTTTGACGCAATTTCGGTAAGATCGCGTCCGAACTTGTCAAGAACCTTTGTTTTGCTGTTTGCTCCTGTTTTTCTTTCGCCGTTTAACGGCGTGTCGTTTCCAAAGCCGCTATCGTCATCGACAGAACCTAATGTTTCATTTATTGAATTTACAATATCTCGGCGATGTACATTCATTCCCTGCAAAAAACGAACCGCATAACTTTCGCCGTCAGAAACCAACGCTATGAGGATATGCTCCGTTCCCACATAGTTGTGTCCCATATTTGCGGCATTGATAACGGCTGTTTGAAGTACCCTTTTTGTGCGAGGAGTAAAATCCTCAGGGGTCAGCTTTGTGTAGTCGCCCGTTCCGATTTCGGTTTTTATCAAATTTTCGAGAGCGTCTGCATCTGCACCGCATTTTGTAAGAACGGTAAATGCCGCACCGTCGCCGCATTTAAGCAGTCCGAGCAAAATATGTTCGCTTCCGATATAAGTGTGTCCCATTTTTTGTGCGGACTCGATTGCAAGATTGATTGCATTGTTTGCCTTTTCGGTAAATCCGTTAAATTTATACATAAATCACAACCTCCTCTTTAGTTGTTCCACTGCGGATTATTTAAGCCTTCTGTTTGCAGGAACCTTTTGGTGGAATAAAGTATTACGCACCAGTTCCGCCCTTATTTGGTCACGTTCGGCGGCAGACAGTTTTTTTCCGATATTTTTCATAAGAGTTGCGGGCTGTATTTCAATAAATAGCCGATTAACAGTATTAGCGTCAATATTTTCAAATATACCCATTTCAATGCCGAAACGAAGATTTGAAAGCAGTTTCATACATTCATTGTTGCTCATCAGTTTAGCATAATGCAAAATGCCGTATGAACGGTAGATACCGTCAAGAATATTGATATTTTTGGAAAGTGCTTCCCGTGCGGCTCTTTCCTGCATAACAAGCTGGTGTGCAATATCACGCAGGTTGTTTATTGCCTCCTGCTCGGATATTCCGAGTGTAACTTGATTTGAAAGTTGGAATATTGCTCCGAGCGGTTCCGTGCCTTCACCGTAAATACCTCTTATAACAAGTCCCAGTTTTGAAAGTGATGCGCTGATTTTTCCCATAGCGCCGCTTTCTTTTAAAGCGGGCAGGTGCATCATCAAAGAGGCTCTCATACCCGTGCCTATGTTTGTCGGACATTGCGTAAGGTAACCGAATTTTTCGTTAAAAGCAAAATTAAGGCGTTCGTCAAGTAATGTATCTATTTTGTCGGCAAGGTCGTATGCTCCGTCAAGATCCATATTTTGCTTTATAACCTGTATTCGTACATGATCCTCTTCGTTTATCATTATACTGACCGACTCGTCATCAAGGATAAGCAGTCCTCTGCCAAGTCTGTCGGAAATAAATTCAGGACTTACAAGATGACGCTCCACAAGTGATACGGCTTCTTCCTGCGTAAGCTCCGACATTTGAATATACTTAAATTTGTCGGATATTGCGGAATGACCCTCCAGTACGGCGTCTTTTACCGTATTTGCCACTTTGAATTTTTTTTCGCCGCTCAAACGGCAGGGAAAAGGATAGTCTTCAAGATTTCGTGCAAACCTGATTCGCGTGCTTATTACAACATCGCTTAAATCCTTTAATTCATCGTATTTTTTTTCTGTCATATATGTCATTCCTTTCATTGTGAGTTGTTTGAAACACTTTTTTCAAGCTCTCTTATTCTGTCACGAAGCTCAGCCGCTTTTTCAAATTCTTGTTCCTTAATTGCCTTTTCAAGGTCGTTTTTGCACTTTATCATTTCGTTCCTGATTTTGACCTCGGTTCCAGCCGAATGTGCGAGTTTTCCTGTGTGGGAAGTTCTGCCGTGTATTCGCTGTATAGACGGCAGCAGTTCTTCGTAAAAAGTATCGTAACAGTTTGCACAGCCCACTTTACCCGACTTTGCAATGTCCTCAAAGCTGCATCCGCAGCTTTGACAGCGTTTTGTGCTTTTTTCGGAGGCGAATCCGTCCATAAAGCTGCCGAACAGCTTATCAAGATCAAAGCCTATGTTTCCGAAAAACGACCCGTATCCGAGCTTTTGAGCACATTCGGGACAAAGATTAAATTCTTTTAGTTCACCGTTCAAAATTGTTTTAATATGAGTTGTGGCTTGTCTTTTTTCACACGATTGACATAACATAAAAAGTACCTCCTTTTATTATTGTTTACCGTAACTCTTATAAATTCGGAATATATAGAGTTAAGAGTTAAGGTAAAAATTCCTGTAAAATCAAAGCCGCGGTTCTGCGGTCAGCTCCGATCATCAAGCAAGATAAGCGTTATAAGCATATTTTTCATTATCGAGGCTCTGAGCGTATCGCGCTGAACCTGAGATATGTTTTTATATGCTTTATCGGATAGTGCGGAGGAAATTAAAATATGATCATTATGAGAGATCATATTTTGTTCCGCCATATTGCTTAAAATCGTTTGTGCCGCCGATGATGAGATATGCTCACCTATGGAATTTACTATGTGCATAACGGCAACACGCCGATCTGCGGTTACTCTTGTAATGCGTATATATCCGCCGCCGCCGCGCCTGCTTTCTACAATATAACCCTGTTCGGGTGTGAAACGTGACGTAATTACGTAGTTGATTTGACTCGGAACACATCCGAGAAGGTTTGCCAGCTCATTTCGCTGGATCTCTGCGTTTCCGTCGCTTTCGTCGAGCATTCGGGAAATATATTGTGCCACAAGATCGCTCATTTTCATATACATCACTTCCGTTTTCAGTGATTTTTGACTTTCTTTGACCTTATGTACATATTATATACTGAAGGTCAGTGTTGGTCAAAGTCAAACAAAGTCAAATATGGTTCTGATATTGTATGATATGCCGTATTATCTTTGTTTTTCTTGAATTTTCTTTGATTTTCAAATTTTTTCTCTTTTATTATTTTCGATAAAAGTTCCGCGCATTTTTTAGGAAACAGGTTTTGAGTGACAGAATCGGTCTTTTTGTTTATTCTTTCCGATAAACGATATTTTATTTTTTCAGCTCGGAAAAAATTTGTTTGTAAATATTCTGTTCATAATATATATGTATAATCTTGTATAAAGACGTAATATTTAATCCTGTGCTTTAGGGTTAATAAACTTTACGGCGTTTTATTAAAGAAAGGTTAGGGGATTATATTATGAAAATAAGAGTAGGACACGGGTATGACGTACATAAATTTGCAGATAATCGTCGCCTTGTAATCGGCGGGATTGAGATTCCGTACAAAATGGGACTTTTGGGTCATAGTGATGCTGATGTACTTCTCCACGCAATTGCCGATTCATTGCTCGGAGCCGCAGCTCTCGGTGATATAGGGACGCACTTTCCCGATACCGACGAAAAATATAAGGGTGCGGACAGTTCCGAATTGCTTTCGGAAGTATGCAGACTTATAAATGAAAAAGGTTATTCGGTTTCAAATATTGATGCAACCGTCATTGCACAGGAACCGAAACTAAAGAGCTATATACCTCAAATGCGGAAAAAAATAGCGAATGTGTTGAATATAGATGTTGATTGTATAAACATAAAAGCGACCACCGAAGAGAAGTTGGGCTTTACCGGAAGGCTTGAAGGGATTTCGGCGCATTGCGTTGCACTCATAGAAAAACAGGATAAAATTTAAGTTAAAGTTTTTAATGTTATATTAAATATATTTATTTTATTTTTTCAAAAAAATATGTTCAAAATTGTAAATTGATGTTATAATAGTAGAAAATTAATGTTTAGAGGTGACATTATTGCTTAATGTATCACATTTAACGAAAAAATATAACAGATATGCAGCCAACAACAATATTTCCTTTACCGTCAATGACGGTGAAATAGCCGTGATAGCCGGACCGAACGGCGCAGGAAAATCGACTGCCATAAAATGTATTGCTGGACTTCTTCGATTTGAGGGTGAAATAGAAATATGCGGTTTTAACAATAAAAGCATAGAGGCAAAGCGTGTGTTGGGATATATACCCGAAATACCGGCGCCCTTTGAGCTTCTCACGGTATGGGAACACATGGAATTTATCGCAAAGGCTTACAAGCTGGACGAAAGCTGGAAAAACAGAGCGGAAGAACTGGTAAAGCGTATGGAGCTTGATGATAAGCGCAGCAAACTCGGAAAAGAACTTTCAAAGGGTATGCAGCAAAAGATAAGTATATGCTGCGCTTTGCTTATAAATCCCAAGGTTGTGCTTTTTGACGAACCGTTTGTGGGGCTTGATCCACACGCCATAAAGGAATTGAAAGAAATGCTTTTGGAAATGAGAAGTAAAGGTATTTCTGTCATTATCAGTACGCATATGCTTGACAGTGTAAGCGAATTTTGGGACAGAGTATTTATAATGATGGACGGCAGGATAGAGGCGGAGCGCACAAGGGAATACGTTGAAAAAAACGGAGAAGACCTTGAAGAGCTTTTCTTTTCTATAACCGAAAAACGTAAAAACGGTCAATGACACGTTTATATATTTTGTGGGGGGATAAATGTGGATTCGATTTTTTTTATGATTCAAAAGACCGTAAAGAACGCAATTGTTGACACGGTACGTCACCCGCTTAGGTTGATATTGTATTCGCTTTTGATACTCAGTATGATTTATGCTCTTGTGGTCAGCTTTTCTCCGGGAGGGACGCCGGAATATTCCTTTGACGACCGTATTCTTGAGGGTGCTTACCATGCCATTCTTTATTTTATAAGTATTCCCATATTGCTGAAAGGACTCAGTACGGGTACGAGCTTTTTCGGAATGAGCGATGTAAATAACATTTTTACCGCACCGATTTCGGAAAAAAAGGTTCTTATATACGGTGTGGGCCGCAGACTTGCATCAATGCTGCTGCTTGTTGTGACGTTTGCTTCATACGGCGGTATGGCGGTAAAAATGTTTGACATTACTCTGTCAAACGCTTTTCTGCTTGTGTGCGGTATAATGCTTATGCTTATAGTTGTGCAGATAATAACAATGTTTATATTTGCGGCTGCGGGCGGCCACCCGATAAGGGCGGCTGTTTTAAAGATTATAATTTATATGATGCCCGTTTTTTCGCTTTCGGCGGTTACAATATATATGTTCTCGAACGGACTGACATTTGAAAATTTATATAGGGCGCTGACACTTCCGATGCTTGAATATGTTCCGATAACGGGTTGGATACACGGATTGATATTCGGTATTGTTTCCGGAAATGTCGTTAAAGTAATTATATATTCCGTATTGACGGCGGTTATTATAATAATCGGTATAACTGCTTTTATATTTGTAAGACTTGATTATTACGAAGATGTTCTTGGCGGAGCCGAAAGCTATTACGAGTGGCGCAGCTCAATGCGTTCCGGTACCGTAAAGGACAGCGTTATGATGGGTGAGAAAAAAATTGATGTCCGTAAAACCGGCATACGGAGGGGATACGGAGCTTCTTCGATTTTTTTCAAGCATTTAAGGGAGGGTTCACGCCGCTCACGCTTGATGTTTTTTAATATAAACACTGTTGTGCTGATTTTTGTTTCTTTAATAACCGGTATGGTAATAAAAACCGCCGCAGACTTTTTGCCCTCAACGGTTATATACATATCCGCTGTTGTCATTTGTGTGTATGTGCAGTTTTTTTTCAGCGCAGCCGGCGATTGGGTAAAGGAGCTGTCAAAACCATATATATTTCTTATTCCCGACAGCGCTGTAAAAAAATTGATTATGGCAGGGGCAACAAGCATAATAAAACCGTTTGTTGACGGTATTGCCGCTTTCGGCATACTCGGAATTGCGGCAGGCGGGAATATCTCCGATATAATAGTGTCAATGGCTGTCTACGGCAGTTTTGGCAGCGTATACATTGCGGCGAATATCCTTGCTCAAAGAATAGTCGGAACAGACGGGAACAGGGGAGTGTTTATTGCTTTTTATATGTCGTTTATAGTTCTGCTTATGATTCCGGGAATAGGTGCAGGTCTTCTTGCGGTATCTTGGTTGGGACAGTTTACATATATTGCGGCAACAGTTATGGGCATTCCTATTTTTATTTGGAATATTTTTGTTTCGTTTATGATTTTCCTTATGTGTAAAAATCTTCTTAATAATATAGAATAAATACAAACGGGGAAAATAATGATTAGAGAAAAATAAGATTATAAAAATTTCTCTTTACAACAGCTGAATTGTATGATATAATCGAAAACGTTGATACCTCATTCTCGGTTTTCGGGATAAGCCTCAAACGGAATCCACAGCCGTAAACTGAGTTTGTTCGGGTAAACAAAATTTAAAAAAAGGTGGATAAAAAATGCTTAAGTCTGAAAAGGAAGCAATAATCAAAGAGTATGCAATTCATGAGGGCGATACAGGTTCTCCGGAGGTTCAAATAGCCATTCTCACAAAGAGAATAAACGACCTTACCGAGCATCTTAAAACACACAAAAAGGATCATCATTCAAGAAGAGGTCTTTTTAAAATGATCGGTCAGAGAAAAAGCCTTCTCAATTACCTTATCAAGGTTGACATCGAGCGTTACCGTTCAATCATTTCAAGACTCGGTATCCGTAAATAATTCCGGTTGTTTAGGGGCAGTCTGTTTTTTTACAGACTGCCTTGTTTCCGTTTAATTACTGCTTTATTAGATTTTTAAAAATACGGGATGTACTTTCGGGTTTTAGCAGTGAAACGAAAAGGCAATTGTGTATTTTGCTTTTTGGTTTAATTGCTAAACCGAATTTGCACTCCTGAAAATTTGGAGGTAAAATATTATGTTTGAAAATTATAAAACCTTTGAAACCGACTTTGCGGGTCGTCCGCTTGTTGTTGAAACGGGAAAAATGACTCAGCTCGCAAACGGTGCGTGCCTTATACGTTACGGTGAAACGGTTGTACACGTTGCTGTTACGGCGTCCGCAAAGCCGCGTGAGGGAGTGGACTTTTTCCCTCTTTCGGTCGACTATGAGGAAAAACAATATGCGCTCGGAAAAATTCCGGGTTCGTTCGGAAAAAGAGAGGGCAGACCGTCGGAAAAGGCTATTCTTGTTTCCCGTGTAATAGACCGTCCTATTCGTCCTCTGTTCCCTAAGGATATGAGAAACGATGTTTCCATTGTATGTACCGTTATGGCTTACGATCCTGACTGCCTTCCCGAAATTGCAGCTATGGTGGGTACTTCTGTTGCGCTCAGTATTTCCGATATTCCGTGGAACGGTCCTATTTCGGCAGTTTCCGTAGGTCTTGTTGACGGGGAATTTGTTATAAACCCGACAGAGGAACAAAGAAAAGTTTCCAAAATGGCAGTCACTGTTGCATCGACCGACAGCCGCATCGCAATGATAGAAGCGGGAGCCGATATTGTACCTGATGATGTTATGTACAAGGGTATTATGGCCGGACACGAAGCAAACCAAAGCATAATCAAGTTCATAAATTCGATTAAAGAGCAGATAGGTAAGGAAAAATTTGAATATCCGAGCAATGAGCCGGACGAGGAAATGCTCGAAGCAATAAAGGCATTTGCGATTGACGACATTCGCGTTGCTCTTGATACGGACGATAAGAAAATTCGTGACCAAAGGCTTAAACCTATTTATGATGCCGTTCACGAAAAATTTGACGAAATATATCCCGACCAAGAGGAAAAAATTGAGGATTGCCTTTACAAAACACAGAAATATATTGTACGCCGTTGGCTCCTTGATGAGCAGAAAAGGGTAGACGGAAGAAAAATGGACGAAATGCGCCCGCTTGCCTCTGAGGTAGGAATCATTCCGCGTGTACACGGTTCGGGTCTTTTCACAAGAGGTCAGACACAGGTACTCACAATAACAACTCTCGGTTCTGTAAGCGACCGTCAAACAATGGACGGTATAGATGATAAAACATCAAAAAGCTATATCCACCACTATAATTTCCCGTCTTACTCGGTGGGCGAAACAAAGCCCTCAAGAGGTCCGGGAAGACGTGAGATAGGTCACGGCGCACTTGCCGAGCGTGCGTTGGTTCCGGTAATTCCGTCGGAAGAAGAGTTCCCATACACCATACGTTTGGTTTCGGAAATTCTTTCGTCGAACGGTTCAACCTCTCAGGGTTCGATTTGCGGCTCCACGCTTTCACTTATGGATGCCGGTGTGCCGATAAAAGCTCCCGTTGCAGGTATATCCTGCGGACTTATAACCGAGGGTGACCGTTGGATGACAATGGTTGACATTCAGGGTCTTGAGGATTTCTTCGGTGATATGGACTTTAAAGTGGCAGGTACGCACGAGGGAATTACGGCAATACAAATGGACCTTAAAATTGACGGTCTTACGCCCGAAATGGTAAAAGAAGCGCTTTATAAAACACACAAGGCGCGTGATTATATTATTGATGAGGTCATTTTAAAGGCAATACCCGAACCCCGCAAGGAGCTTTCAAAGTATGCTCCAAAGATGCTTTCAACAACAATTCCCGTGGATAAAATCCGTGAGGTTATCGGCTCGGGCGGAAAAGTGATTCAAAAAATATGCTCTGAATGTGATGTAAAAATTGATATTGAAGAGGACGGTCATGTATTTGTCAGCGGACTTGATATTGAAAATTGCAAACGTGCAATGACAATTGTTGATACAATAGTCCGTGATCCGGAACCGGGCACAATTTACAAGGGACGTGTAACGCGTATTATGGACTTTGGCGCGTTTGTTGAAATCGCACCGGGCAAAGAGGGTCTTTGCCACATTTCACAGCTTGACGTTAAACGTACCGAAAAAGTGACCGATGCGGTAAATGTTGACGATATAATAATAGTCAAGGTTCTTGACATTGACGATAAGGGCAGGCTTAATCTTTCGCGCAGAGAGGCTCTCATCGAGGTAGAGGGCTTGAAACCGGAAAACGAAATTGCTCCCAGACATCAGTCGGCGTCACGTTCAAATTTCCACAGAAACAACGACCGCAGACCACACGGAAATAATCACTGAAAAAATATATTATAAAAATCGGCTGTCGGATTACATGAAGTGATCCGACAGCCGATTTGTTTGTTGTTTTATTCGTATTCGGTAAGAGGGTCGTAACGAACGCCATTGTACTGCATTTCAAAATGAAGATGCGGTCCCGTTGAATAACCGGTAGAACCGACATATCCTATAAGCTGACCTCCAACTACCGTTTGACCCGCACTTACGGTTACACCCGACAAATGACCGTATATGGAAATTTTTCCGCCGCCATGGTCTATCATAACATAATTGCCGTAACCGCCTCCGCAGCCGCACGAAGAGGACTTTCCGTAGTCGTGCGGACAGCTTGAGTTTGTTGAAATAACTGTTCCGTTGTAACAAGCGACTACTTTTGCTCCGTAAATTCCTGCGTCAGCAATGTCAAGCGCACCGTGGTTGTTTTCGCCTCTCCATTCGTCAAATGTCGATGTAAGATAAGTGTATCCGGGGCAGGGCCATACATAATGGTCGTCGGATTCTACCACGATTTCGGGTGAATTTGAAGAATTTTGCTGCTGCTTTTTTTGCTGTTGGTTTTGCTGCTGTTGCTGTTGTTGTTGTTTTTGCTGTTGTTCCAACTGCTGCAGCAATTGCTTTTGTCTTTCCGCTTTTGCCTGTTCGGCAAGCTCTTTGTTGTACTGTGCAAGTGCTTTTTCAAGCTCTTTTTGCATATTGTTGTTTTGTTTTATGTTTTCTTCAATGTTATTCTTTGACTCGTTAAGCTCCTCTATTATTTTTGTATTTTGCTCGTTTAACTCATTGATTTCCTTTTTGTTTTTTTCAAGACTGCTTTTTTCTTTTTCAACATTTTCTTTGTTTTTCTTTAGATCTTCCTGCTCTTTTGATATTACGCCCATTTCGGATTGCAGTGACTTTATGAGTTTATCATCGTAGTCGGAAATATTTTTTATAATTTCGGCTTTATCAACAAAATCGGAAAAATCTTTTGCGCCGAGTATTATTTCAAGTGATGAAGTATCCCCCTGCATATATATTGCGCGCAGCCTTATACGAAGAGCATCGAGCCTGCCATCTATTGCTTCCAGTTTTTCGTCAATTTGTGCCTGTTTTCTCTTTATCTGTGTATTCAGGATTTTTATTTTTTCATTGCTGTCCGTAATTTTTTTGCTTAGTTCAGCAATTTTCTTTTGAAGATTTTTGACTTCAGATTCCTTTTTTTCTATCTGATTTTGTGTTTCGTCAAGCTCTTGGTAATATTCCGAAGTTTGATTTTCAAGTTCGGAACGCTCTTTTGAATTTTCGTCAACGTCAAAAGCAAATGTGTTTTGAGCAAAAATTGCAGCGGACAAAAGCACGGTCATAACGGCGATTGACGATTTACGTTTTTTACCAGCCAATTATTTCTCCTCCTTCTTTTTTAAGATATTTTGATATTGAAATAAAACCTCCGGCAAAGCCTATAATCATTCCGATACCTGACATTAACAAAAGTGTTTGGAGCCATATATCTCCGACAGTCAGGGTAGAGGTATTTATAAGACGTACTATTCCCGAAGCGGCATCTCTTACCGGAGTATAAATAGCAATAATTATACCGGCGGCAAGAAGTCCTGAAAAAAGACCTATAATCATTGCTTCAATTATAAACGGTATCCGCACAAAGGTGTTTGTGGCTCCGACCGATTTCATAATGCTTATTTCGTATCTTCGAGAGTACATTGTCATTTTAATTGTATTTGAAATTATAAACAAAGTTACAATGCCCAAAATCAGTACAATCCATGAGCCGACAAGGGTTACAAAATAATTAAGTTTTGTCAGCTTTCCCGCAATGTCGCTTCTGTCACTTACACTGTCTACTCCGTTTATTTGTTTTATTTGTTTCACGGTATCATTGTATTTTGACAAATCTTTAAGGCGTATTTTGTAAGCGTTGCCGAACGGATTGCCTTCGTCCTGCATACTCTCGTATATATTTCCAAGAGTATCTTTATATTCTTTTATTGCCTCATCTTTGGAGTAATATGTACATTGTTCGATATTTTTTATTTTTTGAATTTCCGGTCCGATTTTTATTGAATCAATATCGGACAAATCATATTTAAGATAGACTGTCAGTTCGTTATCATCTCCTATTTTGGAAATAAGGGTGCTTACATTAACAGATATAAGAGATGCTGAGCCGGTAATTATCAGGCAGGAAACAAGTACGACTATTGATGCCAGCGACATCTTACGGTTGTTCCATATATTTTTGAATCCTTCTTTTATAAGATAGCCGGCACTTGAAAACTTCATTAAGCATCAGCCTCCTTTTCTTCAATTGTGTTTTTGTTGTCCGACGGTTCGTTACCGTTAGATAAGTCGTCCTCAAAATTGATTTCGGAATTTGCATTGTTTATTGATACGGTATTTTTGTGATATTTTGTTTTTAAATATTTATCTTCAACAATTTCGCCGTCATCTATACGCAATATTCTGCCTCCAAATTCCTGCACAAGATCGTGTTCGTGAGTTACGACTATTACGGTAGTGCCTTGGTTGTTTATATCCGCAAGTATTTTCATAATTTCAAATGAGCGTTCGGGATCTATGTTTCCCGTAGGTTCGTCTGCAATTATGACCTTTGGGTTGTTCACAAGCGCGCGGGCAAGGCTGACGCGCTGTTGTTCTCCGCCCGAAAGTTCCCCCGGACGGTGTTTTTCTTTACCTTTCAGCCCTACAAGCTCAAGTACACGGTAAACGGTTTTTTTTACGTCTTTTTCCGGAGTACCTATGACCCTCATTGCGAATGCGACATTATCAAAAATATTCATATTTTTGATAAGCCTGAAATCTTGAAATACTATTCCCATTGTACGCCGTAAATACGGTACCCTACGTTTTTTTATTTTCATAAGGTTATGACCGTTTACTACTATTTTCCCGAATGTAGCGGTTTCCTCGTGCATCAGCAGTTTAAGGAAAGTGCTTTTGCCCGCGCCGGAGGTTCCCACAATAAAGACAAATTCACCGTCTTGTATGTCTATGCTTATATTTTTAAGTGCTTCGGTGCCGTTGGGGTACACCTTAGAAACATTTTCCAAATGTATCATAATAGCTGTCTTACCTTTCATAATTCATATAGTCAACCGTATAAAAGCCTTTATTATCTGTAAAACCGTAAGTATGTTCCGTTCGGTCACGGCACGTTTACCGTTTTATAACCTCGCCGAAATTTACTTTCTCGCTTTTACGGGTGTCGTTGCTTGTCCGAACGGGATACAATTGTATCAATGTTTTTGCATTTGTGTCAAAACTTAGGGAACGGCTGTTGACAGATAACATTTATTTAAACACCTCAAATATAGCCTGTATGTAAACAAATCCGATATGAAAAAGTCATATCGGATTTTTGAGTTTAGTATTTAATTGGATTGGAGGAGAGATACTTTTTTACCATAAGGGCTACCTTGAATACAATGGCGTCTTCAAATTCTCTCAAATCAAGACCGGTTAACTTTTTGATTTTTTCAAGTCTGTAAACTAATGTATTACGGTGTACAAACAGCTTTCTGGACGTTTCGGAAACGTTTAGATTGTTTTCAAAGAAACGCTGAATAGTGAAAAGAGTTTCCTGATCAAGCGATTCGATAGAACCTCTTTTAAATACTTCTTTAAGGAACATATCGCAAAGGGTCGTCGGAAGTTGGTAAACAAGACGTGCAATGCCGAGATTGTCATAATTTACTATGGTTCGTTCGGTATCAAACACCTTGCCGACCTCAAGAGAAACCTGAGCTTCTTTAAATGAACGGGCAAGATCTTTTATTCCGGTAACCGGTGTGCCTATACCTATCACACAGTGCGTATAAAACTCACCGGAGAGGGTATCCACAATTGAGCTTGCCAGTTTTTCGAGATCCTTTGAGTCAATGTCGTTTTTAATTTCCTTAACAAGAGCAATATCGGTTTCGTTTATGTTTATAACAAAGTCTTTTGACTTGTCGGGGAAAAGATTTTGTATTACATCATAAGCGGATATATCGGTTTTGGAGGAGATTTTTATAAGCATACATACTCTTGTGACGTCTGAGTTAAAGCGAAGTTCGCGCGATTTGAGATATATGTCGCCGGGAAGAATGTTGTCAAGAATAACATTTTTTATAAAATTTCCTCTGTCATATTTTTCGTCATAATACTGTTTGATACTTCCAAGTGAAATTGCAAGTATTGCGGCATATTTTTGAGCCGCATAGTCGTTTCCTGCGACAAATACCGCATATTCGCTTCTTGGTTTGCTTCCGAAAGATTTGTATGTATATCCGTTCAGCACAAAAGGAGCTGCCGACGTAAGCATTTCAGATGTTATATGCTCGTTGACTTCTCCTATTTTTCCAAGCTCACTGCATGCAATTACAACAGATGTTTCGTCGATAACACCTATGGTTCTGTCGATGGTATCACGCATCTGATGAATTACTCCTTGAAATAGTCTGTTAGACATATTATAATTCCCTCACTTTATTATATAAAATTTGGTGGGTTAAACTGATACATTGATTTATCGATCAATATTACTTAATATACATTTTACACAAACTTAATTTAAAATGCAACTGTTTTTACAATTTTTTATTGAATAATTATTGGATATTATCCCAAAAATTATATAAATTTACATAAAGGAAAAATATTTGCTGTTTTTTTGTTTAAAAATTTTATATCAGGTTTACAATTGTTTAAAGATTGCGGTATAAAGTCGGATAATTTTATTTATGTATCCCAAAACGTATCGGAGGATATTTATGTTTTTATGTTATAATTAAATATATGGCGTTAGTTTATGTACCCATAGTCAAAAGTTTCGGTCAAGCCTTTTCAAAGGCTTGCGGATTCCAAAGGCGGAGCCTTTGGCGGGTTTTAAGGGCGGAGCCCTTAACCGTCATTTTCAATTATATTAACTTACGCCGCGTCAAAATATTTATTGTTTGAGTTAAGAGTGAG
>CANQBK010000040.1 GCA_947589485.1 uncultured Clostridia bacterium
AAAGGCGGAGCCTTTGGCGGGTTTTAAGGGCGGAGCCCTTAACGCGCAGTGCCTGCGCCAGAGCCTTTGGCGGATTTTTAGAGGCAACGCCTGTAACTGTCATTTTCAATCATATTGACTTATGCCGCGTCAAGATATTTATTGTTTGAATTAAGAGTGAGCGGAGCGAACGACTTCGCGAATCGAGAGCGCAGGCACTGCGCCGGAGCCCTTAACTGCGCAGGCACTGCGCCGGAGTCTTTAACTCTCATTATAATAAAGGAGAGATAAATTATATGCAAAGAGGGAAGTTTATTGTATTTGAAGGAATTGACGGAGCGGGAAAGGGAACGCAAATAGATTTGCTTGTTAATGAAATAAAAAGGCAGGGGAGAAACGTATATAAAACGGCGGAACCTACTGTGTCCTCGCTTGGAGGAATTATCCGCGATGCTTTGGGCGGTTTTATTAAACGTGATTCCTATGAGCTTTCGGCTATGTTTCTTGCGGATAGAATTAATCATAACGTAAATCCCGTTAACGGAATTTGTCATTTCTTGGATATGGGTATTGATGTCGTGTGCGATAGATACTATTATTCGTCGTTTGCATATCAGGGAATAGATGCTGATTTGGAATGGGTTATGAAAATGAACCTTGAATGTAAGGAAATATTAAAGCCCGATGTTTGTATTTTCCTTGACGCTAACATCGCTTTGTGTGATGAACGAATAGAAAAAAGCCGCTTTGAACGCGAAATATACGAGAATAGGTCAACTCTGGAAAAAGTTCGTGCTCGATTTTTTGAAGTATTTAAAATGCTCGGCGGCAAAGAAAATATAAAAATAGTCGATGCCTCAAGACCAATCGAAGAGGTATCGTCTGATATAGTAAATATATATAATAATTTATTAAAGTGAAAGAAGGAGAAAATAATATGAGCTATCATATCAACACAAAATGTCTTCAGTCAGGATATGAACCGAAAAACGGTGAACCGAGAGTTTTGCCGATTGTTCAAAGTACAACCTTTAAATACGATTCGGCAGAAACTTTGGGTAAGCTGTTTGACCTTGAAGAGGACGGTTTCTTTTATACACGTCTGGCAAACCCGACGCTTAGTGCGGTTGCCGCAAAAATATGCGACCTTGAGGGCGGCGTGGGTGCTATGTTGACCGCGTCCGGACAGTCTGCAAATATGATTGCCGTAACAAATATTTGCGGTGCCGGTGACCACGTTGTATGTGCAAGCGCAATTTACGGCGGTACGTTTAATCTGTTTAATAAGTCGTTAAGGAATTTAGGAATAGATTTCACATTCGTTAAACCGGACGCAACAGCGGAGGAAATAGACGCGGCATTTAAAGAAAATACTAAGGCGGCTTTTGTAGAAAGCGTTTCTAATCCGTCACTTGACGTTGCAGATGTTGAGCTGTACGCAAAAATATCTCATAAACACGGTGTGCCGCTTATCGTGGACAATACATTCCCTACACCTATAAATTTCCGTCCGTTTGAATGGGGAGCGGATATTGTAACTCACTCTACCTCCAAATATATGGACGGTCACGCCGTTGCTTTGGGAGGCGTTGTCGTTGACAGCGGTAATTTTGAGTGGACAGAGGAAAAATACCCGATGCTTACCGAGCCGGACGAATCGTACCACGGAGTTATTTATACCGAAAAATTCGGAAAAGCTGCATATATAACAAAATGTATAACACACCTAATGCGTGACTATGGCGCTCAGCAAAGTCCGCAAAATGCTTTTTTGCTGAACCTTGGACTGGAAACCCTGTTTTTGCGTATGGAACGCCACTGTTCAAATGCACTTGCTGTGGCAAAGTTCCTTGAATCTAACGACAAAATAGACTGGGTAAATTATCCCGGACTTAAAAGCAGCAAATATTACGATTTGTGCCAAAAGACGATGCCTAAAGGAAGCTGCGGCGTTATCTCATTCGGAGTTAGCGGCGGCAGAGAAAATGCAATGAAATTTATGGACAACCTCAAACTTGCAAGTCTTGTAATACACGTTGCCGATGCTCGTACCTGCGCACTTCACCCTGCAAGTACAACTCACAGACAAATGAATGATGCACAGCTTGAAGAGTGTGGAGTAAAACCGAACCTTATAAGAATGTCTGTCGGACTTGAGTATATTGACGATATAATTGATGATATAAAACAAGCTCTTGACAAGATTTAAGACCTTTAAAACGCTTTGCTTTTTGTTGTATACCTTCAAAAGCAAAGCGTTATTCTTATATTGTCCGCAGCAAAAATATATAAATATCAAATGTAATATTAACGCACCGTTTCCGCATATAAATTTTATATATTTATGGTGGTGATGGTATGATGTTAAAGCTGAAAACATTTTGGTATTTACTTCTGTTCACCTTTCTGTTTGCGGGGTTGGGAGCGTTGGTAACATACTTGGGTATGCCGGCGTTCGAGCAGCTAAAACAGCCTTTTTTAAGTCCGCCGTCTTTTTTGTTCCCGATAGTGTGGACAATACTGTATTTACTTATGGCGTTTGGTGCTGCGATTATTTATGATTCGGATAACGCAAATTCTCCCAAAGCATTATTTGTTTATGTTATCCAGCTTACTTTAAACTTTTGGTGGTGCGTGCTGTTTTTCGGGTTCAGGTTGTATTTGTTTTCGTTTATATGGCTGCTTTTGCTTATATGCGCGGTTGTTGTAATGATTATATTGTTTACAAGGATAAACAGACTTGCGGGACTTTTGCAGTTGTTTTATCTTTTGTGGATTTGTTTTGCGGCATATCTTAATTTTGGGATATGGTTCCTTAACCGCTGATTCTCCCTCGTTAAACGGCATTTATCCTGCGTTATGTCAGAAAACACATTTTGCAAAAAGGATTTTATAATATAAAAAACTATGGTCAGTACGGTGCCGACCATAGTTTTTATTTTTGGAAATCAATATTTAATTAATTTGAATTTTCCGATTATCGGAAGTTCCTTTGCCTTGTTGTTAACAACATTAAGGATACCGATTATCATATATATTAATATGACAACTTCAAAAAGCACGATTACAATATTTAAAATGACGTTAAATACTAATCCGATAAACGGTATGAAACACAGCGCCAGTCTTATAATATTTAATCCGGTCATAGCAATTACATTTATGATAAAAAGTATTAATCCTTGGTTGGTATGGAAACGTGCAAATCTTGAATTTTTTGCAGCCAATAACGGAACAAGGAAAAGTATACCAATATATGACAGAACAGCAAAAGTCTTGTTTTGAGCAATATCTTGTTGGTCATATTCATAGGTAGTATCTTCCGTATTGTTTAAAAGGTTGAAAAAGAAGTTATCCTGCGCGGAGGGGTCGGGACGGTAACGATTATGACGAAAATCTTGTGAAGGGTCGGGACTGTTCTGTTCCAGAGGTTCTCCGCAGGCATTGCACCTTACCGCTCCGTCCGGTATATTTGCGCCGCATCTTGGACAAATTAACATATAATGTATCTCCTTAATTAATAAAAATATATGTACATTATATTGTTGTTTAAATTTAAAGTCAACCCAAAATATCGTAATTAAAATATTTTGTTTATAATAAACAATTTTATGATATATAATCGGGTTTATTTGCTTGCCTTACTTTGCTTACGCTGGTCGAGCAAGAGCTTGACAATTTGTGCAGGCTTCGGAGGATTGCCGTACATAAGTACGCCTATCTTGTAAATTCCTGCCGCAAGAAGTCCAATCAGGTAAACCGATACGGCTTGTACAACAATTGAAATGATTATTTCGTAAAAAGCAACATCGGACGTTGAAACACGCACAAACATAGTAATCGGCGCCGTAAACGGAATGTATGAGCATACCACCATAAGTGGGCTGTTTACGCCTGAACTGCTGTCAAGAGAGAATATTACAACAAAAAATGCTGCAACAAGAAGTAACATTACAGGAGTTGTAAGCGTGCTTAAATCTTCGCTTCTTGAGGCAAGGGAAGAAAGCGCTCCAAGCAGGAAGGAATAAATGAAATATCCGAGAATAAAGAAGATAAAGGCGTATATTACCGTACTTATCGGCAGTGATATGTAATCCATAATTCCCTGCGGTATGGACTGAGAGGTTATCAGGGTGACCGATGTTAAAAGAGTTACAATAATCAAAACAAGCTGTGTAAGTCCTGCAAGTCCCGAACCTATGACCTTACCGAACATAAGGTGTGTCGGTTTTGCACAAGTTATCAGCATTTCCATTGTACGGGTGTTCTTTTCCGTAACAACGCTTTGAGAAACCATTTGACCGTACATAACTATAGCCATATACAGAACCATTAAGAGAACATAAGTCGGAATATAATTTTTTGTTTCATCTTTGCCTGTGGTGATTGTTTCCGACGTGATTTGTTCGTCTAATATTTTTTGGCTTTCCGTTTGACTTATGCCTTGTTTTTCAAAAGCGGAAACCTGGTATATTTTTTTGATTGTGTTGTCAAGACCGGTCGATTCATCGCTGAAAAGAGAGTTGTTTTTTGTCACAAATTTGTACGAAAGATTTTTGTCAATAATAACCGCAAACGTATATGTTCCGCTGTCGACCTGAGATTTTATTTCGTCAATGCTTGTGTTTGCGTCGGTCATCTTTATGCTGTAATCCTTGAAAGCATCTTTAAAGCTGTCGGTAACAACTTTTTCGTCATATACTTTGTTTTGAACGGCGATGACCTGTACATTTTCGGTATCGGCATTTTCGTCAGAGCCGTTGTCGCTTTCGGTAAATGCCGATATTATTAAGGGAATACATGCAAGCAAAATTATAAAAGCAATAAGAATAATCGTTGTAACAATAAACCCTTTGTTTTTTATGCAGGTAAGATATTCAAATTTAAGTACTTGTAAAATGTGTTTCATATTTTCGCCTCCGTATATTGAACAAAAATATCATTTAATGAAGGTTCGCAAACCTTAAAGCAATCAATATCAAAGCTCTTATCCGTCAATTCGGAAAGAAGACGGGATTTGAATTGAGGGTCTTTGAGCTGTATCGTTATTGTATCGGAAAGATTTTTGTCACTTTCGGCTGTAACGACTTCATTACTCATTTTTTCAAGAATGAATGATGCTATCTTCTTTGATTGGGGCGAAGATATGGAAATTTTATTACGGGGGTAACTGCGTTTTATATCGTCTATTTTTCCGTCGAGAACAATTTTACCGCCGTTAAGTATGTCGATTTTTTCGCAAAATTCCTCAATGTAGTTCATTTGGTGGCTGGAGAAAAATACTATTGAACCCAAATCAATCATTTCTTTTATAATATCTTTCAACAGCTTTGCGTTTACGGGGTCAAGACCCGAAAACGGTTCGTCGAGGATTACAATTTGAGGATTGCACATAAGTGTTGCCGCCAACTGGATTTTCTGTTGGTTTCCTTTGCTGAGCGTTTCCAGCTTGCTGTTTTTATATTGGCTCATTGAAATACGTTCAAGCCATTTGTCACACGATTTTTTTGCGTCATTTTTGCTCATACCCCTAAGCTGAGCAAGATAAATAAGCTGAGTAGAAATCAACTGTTTTGGGTACAGACCACGTTCCTCCGGCAAATAACCGATTTGCAGCTCGGAGCGTTTTATCGGTTTACCGTCAATTTCCACACTGCCCGAATCCGGAAAGAATACTCCCATAATAATGCGTATGGTCGTTGTTTTTCCCGCACCGTTTCTGCCCAACAGTCCAACGGCGTGACCGCTTTGGGCAGTAAGTGAAACATCTCTGAGAACTTCCTTTTCGCCAAAATTTTTGACGATGTTTTTTAATTCAAGTTCCAACTTTTTACCTCTTTTCCTTTTTTAAAAATATGCACGGCTCTTGTGCCGAACTCTTCCGACTATAAAAAAAGAATACCGATACATAGAACCGAGTGGTCTTATTATAATATATTTTTACGTTTGTATCAAGTATTTTTGTTGATTTTGGTTATACTTTTTAAAATAAAGATAGTTTTTTGGCGGAGGGTATATAAAAATTCAGAAGTATAAATTAAGGATTTACAGATAATATTATTAAAATTTTTTTTGATATATTAAATTACTTTAAACATAAATATATTGAAATTTTTACAAAATAATGTTATAGTTTGATACACAAAAGAAGTAAAACGTCGAATTTTATTTTTGGGGTGATCGTATAATGTCAAAAGGGGATAACAGGTTAAAGGTTTTATACATAATAGATGAACTTAAAAACAAAAGCGACGATAACCATTATATAAAAACGTCGGAGCTTATTGCTGCGCTTAACGAAAAAGACCTTAACGCCGACAGGAAATCCGTTTACAGTTATGTAGAAAGCCTTATGGATTACGGTATGAATATAGAAAAAAGTAAACTCGGCTATAAACTGTTGTCAAGGGATTTTGAACTTGCGGAGCTTAAAATGCTTGTTGACGCTTTGAGCGCTTCAAGGTTCATTCCTGCAAAGAAAACTCAGGACATTATTAAAAAACTCGAAAGTATGACTTCGGAATATAACCGCACACAGCTTAACAGGCAGGTATATATTGAAAATGCGGTCAAAAGCGACAATTGGTCAGTCATATACAGTATTGACGCAATACATAATGCAATTTCCACAAATAAACAAATTTCTTTCAATTATCTGAACACGGTACTTGATTTTTGCTCGGAAGAAAAAATTCAAAGGGTATACAGAACCGATGAGAAAGGTGAACCGAAAATCTACCGCCAAAGCCCTTATGCTCTTTTGTGGAAAAACGAAAATTATTATATGCTTTCCTTTGACAGTGACTTGTGTCGGAAAAAAACCTTTCGTGTTGACAGAATGGTAAATGTCGATATTCTGAAAGCAAAACGTGAAGGAGCTAAATATTTTCTGAAATTCGATACAGCAAAGTACGCTAATACCGCATTTTCGATGTTCGGCGGGGAAAATGCGGATATAGTGCTCAGGGTCAAGAATGATTTGGTCGGCGTAATTATTGACCGTTTCGGAAATGATATAGGTATATATAAAGACGATAACGAACATTTTCTTTGTACGGTAAATATACAAAAAAGCAAAATGTTTTTCTCTTGGATAAGCGGTTTTGGAGACGGTATAGAACTGAAAAGTCCGCGCAGTATACGAAAGGAATATACCGATTATCTCCGCAGCCTGCTTGATATTTATAAAAACGATGAATGAAAGAGTTCCGTACCGTTTTGTTTGCTTGCCGTGCTTTTATCAAATATACTCGAAATAAATATTTCTGTTTATAAATGCGGTTAAGTCATCACATAGGATATTGTAGGCAAGGAGCAGCTTTGAGTATGCGCTTTCGTCCGAAATGTCATACAATGGTACGGCTCCGTTTTTCAGCAAAATGTTTCCGCTTTCATAGACAGCGGAACTGTCCTTACCGAAAGAAGCAAGATAAAAATCGACATTTTTTTGTCGGCATTTTCTAAGGAAAGTAAGCGCGCTGTTTTCTTCTTCGGCGCTTGCCGTGGAAGAGTGGTAGGTTATGTGCAGAACGGCCTTTGTATTTTCGGGAATAGAAATGCTTTGATAATCCATTGATGGGTACGGTCTTAAAAGCATTACATTTTTGTTTAGCAGCAGCCTGTTTTTAAGGACAGGCTGTTTTTCCTTTTCAATTTCACATATTGCGGGAGAATACGGGTCAAAGGTCAAACGGTCATTTTTTACCGTTCCCAACGGTCTGCCGTCAACTGACGAAAAGCGGCCGAAAAATCTGTCAGCTTCTTTTAGGCGTGTCGGCATATACACTGTACAAAAGTCGTCGCCGTCATTTTTATAAACGGTAAAAACACCTCTTTTTACGGTATTTATAATAACGGCGGCGCAGCGCAGGTTGTCGCAGGCATTGCTTCGTTCGTCGCTTGGAACATAATTTGCAGCCGTTATTATTATCGGGATATTTAGGTGACAGGTACACATTGCAATCATTGATGATGAATACGAGAGTGTGTCGCTGCCGTGGGTTATGATTACCCCGTCAAAGCCCGACATATCCTGCTCCAGTATAAAATTTACGAGTGTTTCCCAGTGGCGGGTCTTGAGATTTTCGCTTAAAATATTTAGCGGCTGTTTTACGGTAAATTCAAGGTCGCCGTATTTTTGCGAGTAAAGCTCGGCGGCAAGGCACGCTCCCGTTTTTTCGGTATATATTATTCCGTTGTCGTTTATGCTCCCGATAGTACCGCCGGTAAGTATCATTAAAACCTTTTTCATTAAAATTACCCCCGAATTTTTCGTAAGTTAAAAATAAATTAAAAAATAGCTGTTATACTGTTTTCAATGTTGTTATACCGAATTATAATCCATAACCGTTAAATTTTCAACGGAGGCTAAAAATATGAATGAATTTGTTGAGCATACCCTTGAACCGATTTATAATGCCGATTCAAAAATACTGATATTGGGTACAATGCCGTCGCCGAAATCACGCCTTAACAACTTTTATTACGCTAATCCGCAAAATCGTTTCTGGAGGATAATGGCTGATATTTTCGGGACCGACCTGCCAAGCAGCAACGATGAACGGCGTGAACTAATTTTAAAGCATAATATCGCATTGTGGGACGTACTCAAATCGTGTACCATAAACGGCGCAAGCGACTCGTCGATAAAAGACCCGGTACCAAACGACATAAAGTCGATTACGGACAAAACAAAAATCACCGAGATATTTACGACCGGCTCCAAGGCATACCGGCTTTACGGCAAGCTGTGTATGGAAAGCACAGGTATACAGGCTCATCTTCTTCCGTCAACAAGTCCCGCAAACTGCCGTAACATTACTTATGATGACATATTGCGTGAATATTCCGTTTTGCTTGCTTATATATAGACTTCTGTGTTATACTTAAAACATATTGTTTATTCTTTTTGTATTATAATTTTGAAAGGAATGATATATACGAAATTTATTTCATGGAACGTAAACGGACTTCGCGCCTGTATGCAGAAAGGGTTTATTGACTTTGCAAAAAGTCAAAATGCGGATTTTATTTGTATCCAAGAAACCAAAATGCGTGAGGAACAGGCTGAAGTACCGCTCGACGGATTCGTAAAATATTTTAACAGCGCCGAGAGAAAGGGATATTCGGGTACGGCTGTTTTTACGCCTCATTCGTCTGAAAATGTAATTCTTAACGGAATGAATATTGAGGAACACTCGCACGAGGGCAGAATGATAACGGTCTGTACGGACAATTTTTATTTGGTCAACGTATATACTCCGAATGCCCAAGAGGAATTAAAGCGCATAGACTATCGAATGAGGTGGGAGGACGACCTCAGAAACTATCTTTTGCGGCTTGACGCCGAAAAGCCTGTTATTTACTGTGGGGACCTTAATGTTGCACACAAAGAAATTGATTTGAAAAATCCGAAAACCAACCGAGGCAATCCGGGATTTTCCGATGAGGAAAGAGAAAAGATGACAAAACTTCTTGATTCGGGCTTTGTTGACAGCTTTCGTTATATGCACCCCGACGCTGTGGGAAGATACAGTTGGTGGTCATATCGCTTTAACGCACGAAAAAACAATGCGGGGTGGCGAATAGATTATTTTATTGTTTCCGACAGGATAAAGGACAGGATAATGAGAGCGGATATTCTTTCCGATGTATATGGCAGCGACCATTGTCCCGTTGTCCTTGAAATAGACATATAAACGGGAGGACGGGAACGATGATAAAAGTAGAAAACCTGACAAAATATTACGGTAAGAACATAGCAATCGAAAACGTCGGATTTTCGTTAGATGAGGGCGAAATTTTGGGATTTTTGGGTCCGAACGGCGCAGGAAAGTCGACCACTATGAACATTATTGCCGGATATATTTCAAGTGATACCGGAAGTGTTAAAATCGGAGGTGTCGATATACTCGACGATCCGTCGGCGGCAAAGAAAAAAATAGGTTATCTTCCGGAGGTTCCTCCTCTGTACAATGATATGACGGTAAAAAGCTATCTTGAATTTATGTTTGACCTTAAAAAGGTGCGTATGCCCAAAGACGAACACATAAACAAGGTCTGCGCTATGTCGAAAATCGAAAATGTAAAGGAAAGGATAATAAAGCATCTTTCAAAGGGCTACCGTCAGCGTGTGGGACTGGCACAGGCGCTTTTGGGCGACCCGCCGGTGCTTATACTTGACGAGCCGACAGCAGGACTGGATCCCGCACAGATAATTGAAATGCGTAAGCTCATAAGTATGCTTGGAAAGAAACACACGGTAATTCTTTCCTCACACGTTTTGTCCGAGGTACAGTCTGTCTGCGACAAAATCATTGTCATAAACAACGGAAAAATTGTTGCAGACGACTTCACTTCAAAATTCACCAAATCGGGACGCGACACACAGCGCATAAGGCTTGTTGTTGAGGGACGAGAAAAGAACACATACGGTATCCTGAAAAATATTGACGGCGTTTCGGAGGTTATAAAAAAAGGTGAAACCGAAAAGGGCTGCTTTGAGTTTACGGTAGAAAGCGGCGCAGATGTACGCAGAGCCGTTTACAGAGCGCTGTCAAAATCGGACTGTACCATTCTTGTAATGTCACCGATAGAGCTTTCTCTTGAAGAAACGTTTCTTAACATTATTTCGGGAAAATATAACGAAAACGGAGGGGGATTTTGATGTCGGCAATTTTTAAGCGTGAGTTTGCGTCCTATTTCAGTTCTGCGGTCGGATATGTTGTTACGGCGGCATTTATGATGTTCAGCGGCATATATTTTTATTTTTACTGCCTTTACAGCGGAACGTCAAATATGTACAATGTTTTTGAAAATATGTTTTTGATAGTTATGTTTATTATCCCTCTTATTACAATGCGTCTTTTTGCCGAGGAAAAAAAGCATAAAACGGATCAGGCTTTGCTTACTTCACCCGTGAGTATCGCTTCGATAGTAACGGCAAAGTATTTTTCGGCAATGGTGATTCTGCTTATATGTCTTTCTTCATACATAGTTGAGGGTGTTATTCTGTCATTTATCGCACAGCCCGATTGGAGCGTAATTATAGGAAACATAATAGGTATGTTCCTGCTCGGTTCGGCGTTTACCTCAATAGGTATCCTTATTTCGTCAATGACCGAAAGCGTTATCGTTGCGGCTGTTTTTTCGTTTGCAGTAAACATTGTTATAAGTATGGCTGATACGGTATCGGCGGCAGTAAACAACTCGGTTATTAAAAATATTGTCGATGCTTTGTCTTTCAGGGCGCGTTACGATAATTTTTCCCTTGGACTTATATCGCTTTCCGATATTGTATTTTTTGTGACCGTGACGTTTTTGTTTTTGTTCCTGACCGACAGGGTCATTGAGCGAAGAAGATGGGCATAAGGAGGCAGGTACGGAATGAATGAGAAAAACGGCAATTCAAAAAAAGATGTAAAAAATTTATCGAAGATTACGGAAAATATTAACGCCGAAGAAACAGAAGAATCCGCAAAGAGCAAAACACCCCGCAAGCCTTTGAGCAGAAAGAAAAAAAGGAGTATCGTTTCCTTGTTTGTGACTTTTTGCGTGATTGCGGCGGTCGTGCTTGTCAATATTATCGCCTCTGTGCTTACTTCAAAATTTTCCGCGCTGACTGCGGATATTACAAGCACAAACAATTTTGATGTTACCGATCAGTCGATGGAAATAGTATCGAAAATGAAAAAGAAAGTCGGTATAACTTTTTTGACCAACAGAACCGCGTATGAAGCCCTTGATACCTACTGCAAGCAAACGTCGGTACTCGCCTCGCAGCTTGCCCAAAATTCAAACGGTATGATAAGCGTTGACTATGTGGATCTTGTGCAGAACCCGACTTATGCCGACAAATATGACGGCGAACAGCTCAGCACGACCGATGTTATTGTAAGCTGCGGAGATAAGTATAAAATTTTGACCAAAAACGATTTGTTTAATTTTGAACAGTATTCGGAAACGTATCAATACATATCATCGTCAAAATCTGAACAGGCTATTGATAATGCGATAGTTACCGTAACGAGCGATGTTTCTACAAAAGTCGCACTGATTACCGACAACTGCGGCAGCGACTATTCCTATTTTAAAAATACGCTTGTTTCAAATAATTACGACGTGCAGGAAATTTCCATAGAAAACGGTTCATTGGCGGAGGACGTCGAAACAGTTATAGTTTATGCGCCCTCAAAGGATTTTACGGAGAGCGCTGTGGAAAAGCTCGAAAAATATCTTATAAACAATGATAAATACGGTAAAAATATGATTTATATTCCTTATGAAAGACACGCCGACACGCCTAATATTGACGGACTGCTAAACGATTTCGGAATGAAACTGGACGATGGTCTTGCTTTTGATATGGACACGTCAATGCTTATGGCAAACAGTTATTATGAGGGTATCGCCTGCTCCTACGCCTCTGACCTTTATAAGGATAATATAGATAAAGACGATTATCCGGTTCTTGTCGGACTGGCACGTCCGATAGAAATAACAAACGAAAAAACAGCCGTGCCGTTGCTTACATTGTCACAAGGAAGTTCCGGTTACAGTCCGTTTGACGCTCAAGAGGGCAAATGGTCGATGACAGATGCCGTGACGGGTAATGTCTGCGTTATGGCGCAGGGTGTTTTGGGCAGCGATAAAGGCGTATCGACCCTTGTCGTGGCAGGTTCAAACAATATGTTTATCAAGGCATATTTGGGTTCGGATTTCAGTAACGCCGAATATATTTTTAATATGCTTGCGTCGCTTAACGGCCGTGATACAAGTATAATTACCGTTACGGAAAGAGTTATTACCGACTATGATATTTCACTCAGCCAAAATGCCGCTTTCTGGATAGGCTTTATTGTATTTGCGCTTATTCCCGTTCTTGTTTTGGGCGCGGGACTTGCCGTTTACCTTGTTCGCAGGAACAGATAACGGGAGGTGGTCATATTGAAAAAAAATACCGGTATTGTTATTGCCTCGGCTGCGTGTGTCGCGGCTCTTGCGGTAGGCTTGGCTGTCGTTATGAGTATTCCCTCGGACTCCAAAGAGGAGATAACCCAAACGAGTACGGGGGACGCCATACTTTTATTTGACAAGACAGACCTTGATGTAGAAGAAATTACGGTAAAAAATGACAGCGGAGAATACTGTCTTATGGGATATAACTATGAGTCTGAAGAATCCTCCGAAAGTATGGAGAAGAGCACGGAAGAGAGTACGGCTGAATCATCTTCCGAAAACTCCGACAGCGGTTCTTCCGACTCTGCTGCGGAATCCTCGGCCGAAAGCTCTGCGGAGGAAAGCTCGGAAATTAATATGATTTATACCATGCAGGATCACGAAAAGGAAATGCTGTCAAAGCAGCTTACCGATATTCTTGTAAACGAGTGCAACTATATGGCGGCGATACAGATTGTCGACCAAAGCGGAAAAAAATATTCGGAATACGGTCTGTCATCTCCGAGAGCGGTCGTTACATCTGTGTTCAGCGATAATTCAACGATTAAAATGTATATCGGAAATGACGCTCCTGACAATAAGGGAGTATACCTTAGAATGGACGGCGACAATAATGTTTATTTGGTGCAGTCAAGTATGGTCGATGCTTTCTTTTACGAGAAACTGCAAATGTTTGACCGTACAATATCCGTAGATTTCGACAGTGATTACGAGATTGCAGCATTGAATGTTTCGGGGACAAAATTTGAAAAGCCTATAAAAATCACAAATGAGCAAAACGGTATAAATAACAGTTTTTACATAATGACCGAACCTTATCGGGAGTTATGCGGCGATTCCGCCGTGACGAATTTTGGAGAGGGAATGTACGGTCTGGACGGTACGGAGGTTGCCGCCGTCGAAGTCGAAGAAAAGGATATGAAAAAGTACGGACTCGACAAGCCGTACATAAAGGCGGAGGTTACAGCGACCGATGGTACTGCCGCAAAAATAATTGCCTCCAAAGCCGATTCTGAGGGAAACCTTTATATCGCGCAGCAGGGGGCAACAATAGTTTACCGTATGAATAAATCCGATTTGGCATGGTATGATACCGAATATTCAGATTTTCTTGATAATACTTTAATATCGCCTTATTCCGAGAACCTTACCGCCGCAGATATATCATACGCAGGAAAGGATTATCATTATGAATTTAGGCGTGAAACAGCCGTAAACAAGAAATACGAGGAAACGGTTAATACATTTGTCAGCTGCAACGGAACCGATATAGATTATCAAAATATGTCGTCGTTTATTTTTAATGTTTCGGGGATAAAGCGTACATCGTCGTCTCCGAAGAGCCTTGACGGCTGTACGGAAATATTCAGCATTAAATATACGTTTAATGTGGAAAACAAAACCTATGAGGACAGCCTTAAAATTTATACGACTGCGGATAAACGCTATGCGGCGGTTCTTAATGGTCATATTGAAAGCTATACGGACGGTGATTACATACAAGAATTATTAAAGCAGGTCGAGCAGGTACCGACTTCGTCCGTTATAAGTGTGATAAATACGGATAACCAAAAGGGCGCATACGGGGAGGAAAGTGAAAATCAATAATGAAAAGTCTTAAACAACTGTATGCAAAATACAAGGAAATTATATTGTATATTGTTTTCGGTGTTTTGACCACCGCTGTAAATTTTGTGGTTTATACGGCTCTTATATTTATCGGCATAGATACCTATGTAACGAATACCGTCGCATGGGTATGTGCGGTTCTGTTTGCGTACCTGACGAACCGAAGTGTAGTATTCAATTCTTCCGCAAAAAAAAGCGGTGCGGTTATAAAGGAAATAATCTCATTTTACGGCGCGAGGATTTTTTCGTTTGTTGTGGAAATGCTGATACTTTATGTATGTATAGACCTTTTGGGTATGGATCAATTTATACCTAAACTTGCGGCGCAGGTTATTGTAATAGTCTTGAATTATATACTAAGTAAATTTATTGTTTTTAAAAAACCGAAAGACAATACCGAACAAAATACCGAGCAATAAGACTTTTTATCCGATTTTCCTGCAATACCCGTTTACGGTAAAATCAGTATATTGAAAAAATCCGTTAGGCACAAACAAACTGTATTATGTGCCTGACGGATTTTTAATTTTTGTCTTTAATTTTTTATTTTGTTGGTTTTGCTTTTGACCACCAAAACCTTTGATATTCTTAAATTATCTACTTCAAGTACAGTAAATCTTGTGCCGTTTATCATAATCGACGGGTGTTCTCCGTTTTTGGGAATATGTCCCATTCTGTCGAGCATAACCCCTGCTATGGTATCGTTATCTTTGTCGTCAAAGCTGATACCTGTAAGGTCTGTTATTTCGTCCAGCGACGTTGCACCGTCAACAGAAAAGCTGGATTCGCTTACACGTTTGATTTCGTCGTCTTCGTTGTCATATTCGTCCTGTATGTTTCCGACAATAGATTCGATAAGATCCTCCATTGTAATAATTCCGCCTGTACCGCCAAATTCATCAACGACAATGGCAATTTGTGTTTTATGTTGCGTCATATATTCAAACATTTCACTGCAGCGTTTGGACTGGGGAACAAATACCGCATCGTGTACAATGTCCTTTCCTATCTGTTCGGTGGGCGCATTTGTATTTACAAATTTTAGCAAATCTTTTACATATATTATTCCCACTATATTGTCTATATCCTCGTGATATACGGGTATTCTGGATTTTCCGCTTTCGATCGCCGTCTTTGTGACATCGGAAATTTTCAGGCAGTCCTTTACGGCGACAACATCTCTGCGATGAGTCATAATTTCTCCGACGGTCGTATCGTCAAAGTCGAACACGTTTTCTATCATATTTTTTGTATTGCCCTCAATAAATCCGTCCTTTTCGCCTTTATCGACCATCATCAAAATTTTCTCTTCGGTAATTTTATTTGTGCTTTTATTTGTATTATGACCGAAAATTTTGAGAATAATATTTGTTAAGCAGGAACATAAGGAAGCAAACGGAGATATTAGGGTACACATAAAAATGAAAGGTTTCGCATACCGCAAAAGTATTCTGTTTGCGTTTTCGGGAGCAAGTCTTTTAGGGATAAATTTACCGAATATAACGGCAACAAGGGACACAGGTATAAATACAAGTATCGCCGAGAGAATGAAACAAAGACCGCTGTCGGCGATAAAGCCCGAAAAAACGGAACACAGCGGCGGAATATATGTAAGCTCCGAAATTATTACGGCTGCAATTAAATTCAGACAGAAGCCCGCCTGGGCGGATTGTGAATACTTTGAGGGATTGTTTTTGATTTTAAGGGCGGGTTCGGCATTTTTGTTTCCGTCTTTGCTTAATTGTTTCAATTCGTTTATGCCGGAGCCGGCGGCGGCATTTTCGCACAGCGAGAAAAAAACACAAATTATTGTCAAAACAATTACCGCAGCCGTCAATAATGCAATTGATACGTTTGAATTAGCACCGGAACCGAAAGCTGCAAAAACAAAAGACCCGGCGGAGTCATCTGACATAAATATAAACACCTCTTTGTTTTACGGCATAAACCGATTTATTATATAATAATTTAAAAGCACATTTATGTCAACATAAAAATCATTACAGTTATTATTTATGATTCCGTATTATGACATAAATCTCAGAACGGAAAAATATATAATTATTGTATTATAAAGAATCGGAGGAATGTTATCATGTTGGATACGAAACTTATGTACAGTAAGGCCGACCGTATAACACGAGAAGCGTTAATCGGAAATTTGCTGATTGATTACGGTTTTTTGTCCCGTGATACAATAGGTGAAAGCCGATGCTCACGCCCGATCGACCTTTTGTGTATCGGCAACCGTAAAAAACAGGTTTTGTTTACGGGTGCTTTTCACGGTATGGAATGGATCACATCTCTTATATTGCTGAAATTTGTGGACGAGTTGTGCTATTCCGTTATGAAAGGGCAAAATATGTGCGGTGTACGGATAGGCAGTTTTTTGAACCAAAGGGGGCTTGCCGTTGCACCATGTATAAATCCCGATGGGGTGGAAATTCAAATAAACGGTGCGTCCAGCGCAGGAAGTTACGAGGATTTAGTAAAAAAAGCAAGCGGAGGCAATACGTCCACATGGCAGTCAAATGCCGCCGGTGTAGATATTAACCACAATTTCTCCGCAAATTGGGAAAATCTCAGGAAAATGGAAATTGATAACGGCATTGTTTCGGCATCTCCCACACGTTACGGCGGCGAGTTCCCCGAAAGCGAACCGGAAAGCCGTACAATTGCCTCATACTGCCGTACAGGAAATATTACTCACGCTCTTGCGTTCCACAGCCAGGGGGAGGAAATTTATTGGAATTTTGGCGACTATAAAGACAGTGAGGCTCATAAAATGGCTAAAATAATGTCACACTCAAGCGGATATAAGATTGGGGAGCCGACAGGTTTGGCAAGCGGCGGAGGTTTTAAGGATTGGTTTGTGGAAAAATTCAGACGCCCTGCATTTACCGTTGAGGTGGGCAGCGGAAAAAATCCGCTCCCGATTGATGATTTTGACGGTATATATAAAAAAATACGGGAGATGCTTGTACTTGCCGTTGTTTTATGATATTATAATCAAAACGATAAAATAATTTTGTGTTAAAAATTAAAATCGTTGTCTTGTAAACGGAAATTATGTCTTTGCTATCGTATGTGAAACATAAAGGACGGCTTTTGCCCGAGAGGAGAAAAAATGAGAAGAAATGTAAAATTCGCGGTTGTTATTTGCGCGGTTCTGTTATCGTCGGTACTGTTTACGGGTTGTGCGGAACAAAAGAAAGATTTAAGCGTTTCCGATAAGGAATCGGTTTCGGTATCGGAGCCGAAAAAGGAATCGTCCAACGAAAAAATTGAGTCTGACGTTATAAGCCGCGAGATTTCTGACGAAGAGGAGAAAACGGAAAGCTCGGAAGTAAGCGATGATGAAATAAGCGATGATGATGAATTAACCGAATCGAAAAATTCGTCGGAAAGCGAAAAAAGCGAAGCTGTATCAGAAAGTGAGGCTCCGAAAGGGGAAAGCTCCGATTCGGAATCTGATGCTTCACAAAATTCCGAGAGCAGTGAAGATAGCGACGGATATTATTGGGACGACGAACAAATTTCCGACGATGAACATAAAAAAGAGAGCTTTACCGATAACGCCGAATTTAACGAGCTGTTTGAGAAAAATTCTATTGACGCGGCATACAACGAAGAAATGCAAACGGTATATACCACAACGGATATAACAAATACAGTCGATAAGTATGCCTCACAATGGGAAACACAGGTCGATACCGCTTACAATAAGCTGTCGGAGCTTTTGAACGATAAACCGGAAGAAAAGTCCTCTTTGGAAGAATCTCAGTCAAAATGGGAAAACGAAACGGAGTCCTTTAAGCAAAGTGTGTTTGAAGAATATAATGTTTCCGATGACGGAACAATGGGTTCTATTGAGCGTTCAACATCAATGCTGAACTACTATAAAGGCAGAGCGGCGGTTTTGTATGAACAGATTTATAAGATTACGGGCAGCTTTGAGCTTTAACACAAAATCGGCTGAAATCACGCAAATATAAAAGCGGAAATATTTTTGATGTTGCCGGCGCGGCGGTTATTTTTCTTCGCAGAGATAAAAATTACTTAACACAGCGGCTTGCCGCACGGATTTTTACCGCTTTGTGCAATTGCGTGATTATGCCGTCATTAATGACGGGAGTTAATTATGATTCATAAGAATATATTTAATCGTTCACTTATTTTTTTGCTTAGTGCGGTACTTATGTTTGTTCTTGCCGGCTGCTCGGTCGGGCAGTCAAAACAAAATGAGGAATATGTGGATTCGGTAAAAAATCTTGTTAATGATTCGGTAAACAATACACGGGTTCTTAATAAGATAGATAAAACTTTTAATTATCGAGATGAAAAAAACGCACAGGATTATATCTCGGCTCTTGAAACATTATCCGATATTTATCAAAAGCTGATAAAACTGAACTGTACCGACGAATTTGAAGATTTGGACAGCCGTATCAGCGACGAGGCGGCATCGGCTTTGTCCGATATTTCCGAAATAAAAAGCCTTGTAAGCTATGCCTTGGAAAAAGATGACGACAGTATGTTCCAAAAGAACAGGGACGGTTTGATGTCGGATTATAAAACTCATTACGAAAAATTGACCGAAATTTCCTCGGAGGTTCAAACGCGTCAGCGTAACGGATAGTTTCGTATTCGACATATATTTTCAAATTTCAAAAAAACCCTTGTGTATTATGACATTTTATGATATATTTATTATAAAATATATATTACATAAAGGAGTTTTTGGTTATGAGATACGATATTAAAGGCGACCCGTTTCCGGTGGTTATTTGTACGCTCGATTCGGGAGAGGCAGTTAACTGTCAGAAGGGCGCAATGGCTTGGATGTCACCTAATATGCAAATGTCAACAAATGCCGGCGGCGGTGTTGGAAGAATGTTTTCAAGGGCTTTTTCGGGTGAGTCTATTTTCCAGAACATTTATACTGCACAGAACGGACCCGGCGAGATAGCATTTGCGGCATCTGTTCCGGGAAAAATTCTTTCCTTTGATATATCGCCGAATAGGAATATTGTTGCACAGAAACATTCTTATCTTGCGTCATCTCAAGGTGTTGATTTAAGTATTTTCTTCCAGAAAAGGTTCGGTTCGGGATTATTTGGAGGAGAAGGTTTTATTATGCAGAAATTCAGCGGTCAGGGTACGGCGTTTCTTGAGTTTGACGGAAGTATCGTAGAGTACCAGCTCGCCGCAGGTCAGTCGATTCTTGTCGATACAGGTTATATTGCTGCTATGGACACCACCTGTTCAATATCGGTCGAATCTATTTCGGGTATCGGCAATGTACTCTTTGGCGGTGAAGGTCTGTTTAACACAAGAATAAGCGGCCCCGGTCATGTTTGGCTCCAAACAATGCCTATCAATGCGTTTGCGGGAGCTCTTGCACCATTTATTCCATCCAAAAATTAACACATAATTAAATTTCGCTTAAAAATAAAAAAATGCCGATAAACGGCAATCAGAAAGTTTTCACCGCAGGACCGACATCATTTTTGTAAGGTGTCGGTCTTGTTTTATAATTCAAAAAAGGAGTTAGAAAATAAGTAGTAAAAACATTAACAAAAGTGTTTGAACGTGGTATAATATACTCATAAGGAAGT
>CANQBK010000041.1 GCA_947589485.1 uncultured Clostridia bacterium
TTAAGGGCAGAGCCCTTAACTGCAGAGCCTTTGGCGAGTTTTTAAGGGCAGAGCCCTTAACTGCAGAGCCTTTGGCGCATATCCGATGCAAGATAAAGCGAACCGAAAATAACAATCGCTCCGTTACTGTCGGTTAGGGACATCGCCTTATTGTATGCGTCATTACTGTCTGACGCCGCCAAAACATTGACCCCAAAACTCTTGACAATATCCGCAAGCTCTGAGGCTCCAAGCGCTCTCGGATTATTCGGTCTTATTGTTACCGCATTGTCAAAATACGGTAACAGCTCCGAAAGTACATTGTTTACATCTTTGTCAGCAAGCATACCGATTATGGCAGTCTTTTTTTTGCCGCTGAGATTTTCTTTTATCGCTTCTGAAAGTGCCTTTGCACCTCCCGGATTATGTGCGCCGTCAAGCAGAACCGTCGGCTCCTCCTTTATAAGCTCAAGCCTTGCAGGAAAAAATACCGTTGAAAAACCTTCCTTTATCGCTAAATCGGAAATATCATAACCGCACCCTCTTAACACTCCAAGTGTGTACAGAGCCGTTGCGGCATTTTTTAACTGATGCCCACCGATAAACGGCATACATATTTCCGATATGTTAATAATATCGTTCTTAAATCCGAATTTTGACCCGAAAAGCCCCGATGAGATTTTTCTTACAGAATTTGTATCGGCTATAATAAGCCTGTTGTTTCGCTTTGCCGCACTTTCCGATATGACGTCAATTACGCCCTCAGGCTGTTCGCCGTATGCCACGGTTATGCCCCCGTCTTTTATTATACCGCATTTTTCACGGGCAATCTTTTCGTATGTATCACCGAGTACCGCCGTATGGTCAAGCGATATTGAAGTTATGACGGAAACAAGCGGTGTGTCTATAATATTAGTTGCGTCAAACCTACCGCCCAGTCCCGTTTCAAGAACAACAATATCACAACTTTGCCGTGAATACCACACTATGCCGACAGCAAAAACAAGCTCAAATTCCGTTATGGTTTTGCCCTCTTTAGACATCTTTTCCGCCTCGGAACAAACATATTCCGTAATTGACGCAAGCTCCTCTTTGGGTATCATCTTTCCGTCAATCTGGAACCTTTCCCTAAATTCAGTAACATAGGGAGAAATAAACATTCCCGTCTTATACCCTGCCTTTGTCAGTGTGTTTGCTATAAGCGCACAGGTCGAACCTTTGCCGTTCGTACCCGCTATATGTACAAATTTTAAATTTTTGTCGGGCGAACCGAGCCTCCGCACAAGCTCGCTTACTCTTTCCAACCCCGGCTTAATTCCAAACGCCAAAAGCGAATTGATTTTCTTAACCGCTTCTGAATATGTCATTCCAAATTCCCTCTTTATATACAAAATCGCAACAACGATATTATAATTCATATATATTTTTTTTTCAAATTTTTTATAATACAATAATTTCATATTTTCTTGATTAGTATAAAAAACAATGTTATAATCGGTTCAGATAAGATAAAGTATAAAGGAAAATGTAAATGAATAATACACCCATATATTCACGGCTTTTACGGCATAAAAGTTTCGGACGCTCTTCTTTCCATACACCCGGTCACAAATGCTCCGATTTTTTGCCCGATAATCTTCTTAAGCTGGACTGTACCGAACTGCCGGATACAGACGCTCTTTACGAGGCGAACGGAATAATTTTGGAAACGGAAAAAAATCTGTCGGCGCTTTTCGGTACAAAACGGACACTGATTTCGTCGGGAGGATGCACGCTTGCAATACAAACAATGCTCTGCCTCGCACTGAAATTCGGCAGGAAAATGCTTTTTTCCAGAAATGTCCACAGAAGTGCCGTAAATGCTATGGCACTGCTCGGAATTGACCCCGTATGGGTACTCCCGCACTCCGATACCGATTTGTTTACCGGAAGAATATCCCCAAGTGATATTGAAACTGCGCTTGACGCCGATAAGGAAATAACCGCCGTGTACCTTACAAGCCCCGATTATTACGGTGAGCTTTGCGACATCGGCGCAATCGCCGAAATATGTCACAGCCACGGCGCAATACTTATGGTAGACAACGCCCACGGCTCCCACCTTGCGTTTGGGAGCAAAAATCTTCACCCCATACATTTAGGTGCAGATATGACCGCCTGCTCCCTCCACAAAACACTCCCCGTTCTTACGGGCGGTGCAGTTCTCAACATAAACAACAAAGACCTTGCGGAAAATTCAAAGGAGGCAATGTCGCTGTTCGGCTCCACAAGCCCTTCATATCCCGTTATGTCCTCGATAGATATATGCTGTGATTATCTGCTTAACGGAAACGGAAAAAGCGATTACACTGCGCTTGAAGCAAGAGTAGCGCATATAAAATCTACCGCTTTGAAAAAAGGACTTACAATGCCCGACGAACTATGCGACCCTTTAAGGGTCTGTGTAAATACCTCCCTTGCGGGAATAAAAGGCGAAGAACAGGAGAAATACTTTTGCTCTTACAACATAGACTGTGAATTTTGCGACGGTGAAAACGCTGTGTTTATATGCACCCCGTTTAACACGGAACGTGATTTTATTCGTCTTGAAACGGCAATAAAAAATCTTCCCGACGTCACCGGCAAAAAAGCCGTCAGAAACAAACAATCGCTCCCCAAAAAAATATTTCCGCCACGAAAGGCACTGTTTTCACACAGCGAATCCGTAAACATTAAGGACGCCGTTGGCAGAACGGCTTCGGGTACCGTTTGTCCCTGTCCTCCCGGAATACCGGTAATTATGCCCGGTGAGGTAATAGACGAAACGACTGTATCGGAGCTTTTAAAGCTAAATATAAAAACGGTGAATTGCATAAAATAAATAGCTTAATTTGGCGTTAGTTACAAAAACCTTATATTGATTTTAAACCGACGCAATGCTATAATAAAATAGTTCAACTGTGTTTTGTTACAAATAAAATTAAATCAAATAAAATTAAGGGTGTGTAAAATGAAATTACAAAGCATACAACTGCCAAGAACCGGAATCTGCACAGAAGAAAAAATGTATTTCAGAAGAGGAGGTGCAATAGATTTCACATGGGACAAGGACTACATAGTTATGTTCCATGACTCGACAATTTTGTTTGACACTTATTTTAACGGGTGTTCTGCGGAAAAGTGGTTTAAATACACTAAGATTAAAAAAATATCCATTAACCTCCATGTAAGGGGAAAATTCCGTATTACTCTTATGAGAAAAGAAAAAAGCCTTGACGGAAGTATTACAAAGTTTTTAAGCGAACAGACTTTTGGGGAACCTGACGTTGAGGGTGAATATTCATTTCCCTTTGAGTCGGAATCAAACAGCGGTATGTTTTGCTTTCAAATTCTCTGTTTAAGTGACGGCGGTATATTTTACGACGGATTTTACGACGGAGAAGTATCTGACAATGATATTAGCTATGTAAAAATCGCTCTTGATATTTGTACGTTTAAACGTGAAATTTTCGTAAAGAAAAATATACAGGCGTTAAACAGACATATAATGTGCAACGAAGCCTCGCCTATGATGGGTCACCTTGAAATTTTTATTTCGGACAACGCAGGTACTCTTAAAGACGAGGAGGTTATCTTAAACGATAAAATCCACATGGTCAAAAATAAGAATACAGGCGGTGCGGGCGGATTTACAAGAGGAATGATAGAGGCGTCCAAACTCAAAAAATCCCACAACCTTACACATATATTGGTTATGGACGACGACGTAATCATTAACCCGGATTCCATATATCGTACTTTTGTCATTTTATCACTTCTTAAAGAAGAATATAAAGATTCATTTATCGGCGGCGCAATGCTCCGTCTTGACAAACAGTATATACAAACCGAAAACGGCGCAAGGTGGAACAAAGGTTACCTTATATCGCACAAATCGGGTCTTAACCTGCTTGACGTTGACGCCTGCCTTTATAACGAATTTGAGGAAAAAACGGAATTTAACGCTTGGTGGTACTGTGCGTTCCCGATAGACGTCATAACCGACACAAATCTGCCTCTGCCTATATTTATCAGGGGCGATGATGTTGAATACGGACTGCGTAACCTTAAACATCTTATCCTTATGAACGGTATATGCGTATGGCACGAGCCGTTTGAAAACAAGTATTCCTCGTCGATGTATTACTACATTTTCAGGAACAGGCTCATAGACAACTCCATACATAAAATGAATTACAAAAGAAAAGACTTTGTCCGTGACCTCCGCAGGCAGGTAAAAGCGGAAATTATATATTACAGGTACAAAAATGCGGACCTGCTTATAAACGGAGTAAATGATTTCTTTAACGGAATAGACTGGTTTATGCAGCAGGACGGTCAGGAGCTTCACCAAAGAGTTATGCAAAAGGGCTATAAGCTGCAGGATATAAACGATTTGCCGATGCCGTTCAGCTACCCCGCATACGAGCAATCGTGCAGGACCCCCGAACCTACCCGCAGGCAAAGGTTGATAAGGAAACTCACATATAACGGAATTTTACTTCCGTCAGTAAAGAAAGACGACGATGAGATGCCTGTCGTTGCTCCTACATTTACGGCAAGACCCGTAAACTTTTACCGTGTGGATAAGGTCCTTAACTATGACTATTGCAGCAGACGAGGCTTTATAACACAAAAGAGCCTTAAAGAAACAATGCGCTTGTTATATAAAATGAAAAAAATATCCATTAAATCAAGATATAAATACAAGCGTACCGTAAAACAATACGAACAAAGAGGAAAAGAGCTTATGTCCATTGAATTTTGGACAAAGTATTTGGACCTCTGAATATAAAAACAAAAAGGAGTGTTACCTTTGAATAATACCGAAATGAATAAAAACAATGCTCTGGCTCCCAAAGCGGAAGAAATTCATCACGACGTCGGTATAGTCGGACTTTGGTTCGGTTTAAATTACGGTTCCATACTTACCTACTATTCTCTTTATGAAGTGGTAAAATCTATGGGTTACAGCGCAATGATGGTAAATAAACCGGAGGTACTTTGGCGTCCGAAATATGCCGACAGAGAAAGCATAGCAAACAAGTTTATTTACAAATACTGCGGCGAAGAGAACATAAGCGAATGTCATCACAGCTCCATTGATTACAAGCATCTTAACGAACACTGCGACAATTTTATTGTCGGTTCCGATGTTGTATGGAACTATCAGATATGCGGACACGACGCCGGACAATTTTTCTTCCTCGATTTCGTAAACGATGACAAGAAAAAAATTGCAATGGCAAGTTCGTTCGGTTCGGGATATGACGCTCCGGAAGAGGAAAGGATAAAATCCGAACATTACCTTAAAAAATTTGACTTTATCGGAGTAAGGGAAAACGAAGCCATAAATATATGTTCCGATGTATTTAATGCAAAAGCGGACAAAATTATGGACCCCGTGTTCCTTTGCGACAGAAATATTTATCATCGCCTTGCCGATAACTCGGAGCTTAACGACAATGCAAAATTTGTGTCAAGCTATATCCTTGGTCCCGGTCCGCTAAAGGCTGAACTGCTGCAAAAAATTGCGGGTATTCTCGGCTGCGAGATGAGGTGCCTGCCGAATCCCAACAACCCTACAAACTTTGAAAAGAAAACAGGACTGAAAGCATTGGAAACGCCCTGTGTTGAGGATTGGCTCTATTATTTCAAACACACTCAATGCTATATCGGCGACTCGTTCCACGGTCTTTGTTTCTCAATAATATTTGAAAGACCGTTTGTTGTTATTGTAAACCGTGGTCAGAGCTTGGCAAGATTTAAAACTCTTCTTTCCACGATCGGTCTTGAAAACAGAATGATAAATATTGATGACGACAATATGAGCGAGGACGTAATCAATAACAGGATAAATGAAATTCTTGAGCAAAAAATAGATTACGACAAAGTAAGAAAAATAATCTCCGAAAAAGCCGATGAATCTTACAAATGGCTCCAAAACGCAATATCCTGCAAAAAAAAACTTTCTGAATCAAACACAAGTGAAAATATAACCGTCAAAAACCCGAAATTGGGCGATTTTGAACCCGCCGATGTTTCCGAAGTGCCTGAAAACGTATGTACGGGATGTTCGGCTTGTGCAAATGTTTGTCCCGTAAACGCCATTTCAATGAAAGAAAACAAGGACGGGTTTATAATGCCGTCCATAGATAAATCTATATGTATTAAGTGTAAAAAATGCGCAAATACCTGCCCCGCTGTTCACACAATACTGAACAACAGCACAACACCCGAAATATACGCCGCAATGGCTGACGACGAAACAAGAATGTCAAGCTCTTCCGGCGGAATATTTACCGTTGCGGCAAACAAAATTTTGGAGCTTGGCGGTTATGTTTGCGGAGCCGCATTTGACAGCGATAATTTAGAAATCGTTCACAAAACAGTTGACAACGCAAAGGACGTTAAGGCGCTTAAAGGCTCAAAATATGTACAGAGCAACATAAATCTGCTGTACCGCGACATAAAATCTCTTCTTGACAAAAACAAAATCGTTTTGTTTACGGGTACGCCCTGTCAGGTCGCCGGTTTAAAAGCATACCTAAAAAAGGATTACGAAAATCTTTACTTGGCGGATATATTGTGCCACGGCGTACCGTCACAAAAGCTGCTTAGGGAATATATTGACGAAATTTCCCGTTTGCCGGAGGTTTGTACAGACGACACGCCCCCAAAAGCCACAAAAATTTACTTCCGCGACAAAGAGCGTCACGGTTGGAGAAGCAGCACATTTATACGCGTGGAGTTTGACAACGGTCAGGTATACGAAAGCAGCCTTAAAGAAAATGATATTTTCGAGAAAGTGTTCCACGAAAAGCTCGCTCTCAGAAAATCCTGTTCGGACTGCCTTTTCTGCGCATTCCCAAGACAGGGCGACATTTCAATGGGCGACTTCTGGGGAATATCTCAGTTTGAACGTAACTTTGATGACAAAAAGGGTACCTCAATGATATTCATTAACAACGGTCACGGAAAACAACTGTTTGATTCATTGAAGCCCAACATACAAAAACTGAAACAAATAAAAATACAGCCGACCGAAATAAAAAGGAACCGTATCCGTGCGCTTTACCCCGCAAGTCCCAACCGTGAAAGATTTATGAAGCTTAAAAAACATCATTCACTGAAAGATTCCGTAAGGCTTATATCGGATAATCATTACGACATTGGGCTTGCAGTAAACTTTTATGCGGTAAACTTCGGCGGAGCAATGACGCATTACGCTCTTTACAACGTACTTGAAGATATGGGCTATTCAACGCTTATGATTGAAAGACCCGGTACCGCAAAAAATATACTTAAAGTAACCGATTCTTACAGCAAAATCCATATTGCTCCCCTTTTCCCCGAATACTCGGTTTCAAAAACCTATGCGAACAGGGACGAAATGCGGCACTTTTTAAACAATAAGTGCGATACCTTTGTTGTCGGCTCGGACAAACTGTTTAACTACAATTTGTATACCGCTCTGGATAAATACACGTCGCTCGACTGGGTAAAGGACTCAAAAAAGAAAATTGCGTATTCCGCATCTTTCGGAAGAACCTTGGGCGACCCGCGTACACACGCCGAGCTTGCGTATTTCCTGCGGAAGTTTGACAGTTTCTCTTCAAGAGAGGACAGCGGAGTAACAACAGCCAAAGAGGTATACGGTCTGGATAACGTGGAATGGGTACTTGACCCTGTATTCCTTTGTGACGTAAAGCATTATTGGGAGCTTATTGACCGCTGCGAAAGAAAAACACCGGAAAAATATGTAAGCGCATATATACTCGACCCGACCGAGGAAAAGCAGAAAATTGTACGTCACTTTAAAGACAAGCTGTCTGCGGACTGCGAGGTATTCTCGGAATATCAGCGTCCCGAAAAATATTACGAGCCGCTCGGCGACCTTTACAAATATCCTCTGAAAACCGAGGAAAGACTGCAAAGCATTGCAAACTGCGATTACTTTGTTACCGACTCGTTCCACGGTATGTGTTTCGCTATAATATTCAGAAAGCAATTTGCGGCTATCGTAAACGAAAGAAGAGGCGCGGCAAGATTTTATTCAATCGCAAAGATGCTTCATCTTGAGGACAGGCTTGTTGAAAGTGCGGACGACCTTGACAATGAAAAGTTAAGCAAGGACATTGACTACGACAAGGTTTACGAAACAATCAACAAAGAAAAAGACAGATGTATGAAGTGGCTTTCGGACGCTCTGGCGGCTCCAAAGAAAAACATAATGTCCGAGTATGATATAATGCGCAAAATGTTAAAGGAACAAGACCAAAAAATCTCTGCGCTTAAAAAGCTCATTATAAATATGACCGAAAACATTTCATCAAATTTATCGGACAAAACAGACTTAATCAACTACCTTGACTATCTTAAAAAACAAACAACAGGAAATATTATAGTTGTTTGCGTCAAGGATACCCCCGGACTTGCGTTGGATACGCCGGTTTCAGAAAGGTTACAGGCTCTCGGACTGAAAACCAATTTGGAGGGTAAACACTCGCACAGCTATATCGGCGTTATAAACGGCGGCAAAGTCATTTTTGAAAAGTTAGGACAAGACGACGAGCCTACCGAGTGCCAATTAAAAATAGGTGTACACGACCTTTATGCCGTAAGCCGCAATTATAAAAACGGCAACGAGGCGGTAATAAAAATCAACGGCAAGGACTACTCCGTAAATGAACGCGGTCTTAACATAGTTGTTTACAACAAGGCAACAAAAACCCTTGTAGATTCCGTTGCTTTTGACACACATATAAGCGGCTTTACCTGTAAAAGATAAATTTAAGTTATGCGAGGTTTTAATATGGCTGAAAAAGCACTAAAATCAAAACTTTCACCCGAAACTGTAAAAACCTTATCCGAAACCATATCAAAAAATCGTTCCAATCGAGATATTGTATTTTTCGGCGCAAACAGCGCAATTAAAGAATGTCTGCTGAAAGATTACGGCATAGAAACCAATCTTGAAGCCACAGGAATTAAGGAAAAGGTAGATAAAAACAGGATCATGTGGAACACACTTAAAGGCAAGTCAAAAAAATATTTTGTGGTAGTATCCGTTTCTTCAAACACGGATAAATTGCGTAAAAACCTTATTGATTATGGATACAATGAATTTGTTGACTTTATTTTTACAAAAGACGCAGCCACAAATAAAAGGGCTATTATAAAACCCAACTCCGGCAACTATGCGGATATTTACGGCAATTTTGTACATTCCGCAAAATTTTCCGTCAAGTTAGGTCCGAATGTCCGCGACACCAAAATTTACGTTGACGACAGTGTAAAAACCACCGGAAAATGCCGGATACTTGTTTACGGCAACGGAGGCGGCAGTATTGTAATAGGAAAAGACTGCAAATTTTCTGCCAACACCATTAAAATCTTTGACAACTCCACGGTAAATATCGGCGACGGATTTACATGCGGCGAAAATACGGAAATACACGCCGTTTCAAACAGCACTATAAACATCGGAAAAGACTGTATGTTTTCTTATGACTGCCAAATTTTCAGCGGCGACGGTCATGCCATTTTTGACACGCTGACGGGAAATCGGACAAATGATAACGCGGAAAAAATGGTAATAAACATAGGCGACCATGTATGGGCTTGTATGAGGTCTATGATTTTGAACAAATCCGTTATCGGCAATTCATCAATTGTCGCGGCAGGCGCAATTGTCAAAGGAACATTCCCGAATAACTGTGTAATTGCGGGAAATCCCGCAAAAATAGTCAAAAAGAATGTTTCGTGGTCAAGAGGTCGAGCAGACAATGACATTTCGGATTGCGGCGAAGAAAACGTTAATCTGACCGAAATCACGGATAAGTAATCAATAATATTTTCAACAAAATACGACTATCCCCTGTCGGTTTCTTTAAAACCGTCAGGGGATATTTTTAATTATCGTTCCCTTATAAATGGCAATATCATAAGCTCGAAATATATTTATTTTTGTTTAGTTTTAAGTATTTATTATATCGTCAATGCTTTCAAGTATTTTGTCAACGCTTATAATGTACTTTTTTTCCATATTGTATATTCTGTTTATGGCAGACTGCTTATAAAATTCATCGCTTATTTCGTCATTTATTCCGAGAAGATAATCCGTCGGGGTGTCAAGAAGAAGAGAAATATTTTTAAGCGTCGATATTGATACTCCCGCTTCACCACATTCTACATTTGCCAGAAAACGTGTACTTACGGACAGCAGTTCGGCAAGTTTTTCACGGGTAAGACCCTGCTCTTTTCTTTTTTTTCTTATACGCTGCCCGAGTATAATGTTTATTTCTTTTTTCATAACATTCTACCTCATTCATTACTCATTATATTAAATTATAATATGAAATGTCACTTCATAAAATGCGATATTAAGCACTTGACAAATGAATAAACAGTACAAATAATAGCTGTATATGGTATTTATTGTATTATTATACAGTAAACAGCAGAAAAATATTTACGGAAGTTTTTGTCATAAAAAAGCATATCGGGAGCTGCCGTTATTACATTTGACGGCTTAATAATACAGGCGTTTTTAATTTTGTTTTGCAATTTTGCAATTATATGCGTGACATTTTTTGCATCGGCTGAAACGCATATTTCTTTAAAATCCGCTTTTTATAAAATCCCGTACCGCAGCGGTCTGCGTCAGGACTTGAGGCGTATGAAAATTATAAATAACCGAAGGAGCATTGCATATATGAAAAGACGTACTTTTTATATGTTTAAATCCGCGGCAAGAGTAATAAGCAAGTATTACTCGAACAGGCAGATAGTTTTTTTGGGAACCGATGATGATTTAAAAAAATTCCTTGAGGATAATTACGGCATAAAAACCGAACTGTCGGCTACCGCCGTCACTAAAAAGGCCGAAAAAAACAAGAAACTTATCGACATAAACAGCTTAAAGGGCAAGTCAAATGATTACTACATAGTTGTCACGTCTATGACGAAAGACAAAAAACTGAAGGATATGTTCCAAAATTTAGAATACACGGAATTTAAGGATTATGTTTTTGTTCGGCGCAAAAAAGTAAACATCAGACCCGGCTCCGGCGATTATAACGACGAATACGGCAACCATATTCACAGTCCAAACTGTATGGTCGTACTTGACGAATATATTTGCGACGCCAACGTAAACATAGACGATTCCTGTATATTTAACGGCAAATGCAATATACATTTGAACCATTATGACGGCGGACAAATAAGTATAGGTAAAAACTGCAGATTTAATGACTGCACCTTTACCGTTAACGGAAACGGCACTCTGACTATCGGAAGCAATACAAAAATCGGAGCAAACAGCAGAATAGTTGCACTTGAGGGAAATTCCGTCAACATAGGAGATGACTGCCTTATCTCTCAAGAAGTAATGATGTACAGCGGCGACGGACATTCTATCTTTAGTTCAAAAACAAAGGAAAGACTCAATCCGTTTGAACATAAAAACAAAAAAAACGAAATACTTATAGGCAACCATATTTGGATAGGTATGAGGGTCATTATTTTAAATAAATGTATTATGGGAAATTCGAGTATCGTGGGAGCAGGCTCAACCGTTAAGGGCAGGTTCCCGAATAACTGCGTAATTGCGGGAAACCCTGCAAAAATAGTCAAAAGAGATGTGACCTGGAACAAGGATTACTTTTCAAACGACATTAGCGAGTGCGGTGAAGAAAACATTTGCCTTACAAATGATTCTGACTGAACGTTAATTTAATTTCCTCTTTGCGGAATATTTTTTCACTTGAATTTTCATACTTCACCGTGTTATAATATATTTTGTATTGTAAACACGATGACGAAGAAAGTACCCGATAAAAACGGTTGTCCGCAGAGAAAATCCGCCGCGGCTGTAAGCGGATTTGGCAATCCCGTCGGTGAAGTTCACTTCCGAGTGGCACAGCTGAACCACTTTCAAGTAGGCTGCGACGGGCAGTGCCGTTACACACATTTTAAGCGTTTGCCGATTATGTGCAAAAATTAGGGTGGTACCGCGGAATCAAAAATTTCGTCCCTGCGTTGTAAAACGCAGGGATTTTCATTTTTCGCTGTAAATAATTGAATAAATTCATTTAAGAGTATTCAGTATAAATTTTATTTATCGGAGGTTATTATAAATGGAAAATAAAGTTTTGGAGCTGAGAAAAGAAATTGAAAAACGACTTTCAAAAATAAACGATCTTTCCGAGCTTGACAACGCAAGAATATCGTATCTCGGCAAAAAGGGAAGCATAACAGCTTTGCTGAAAGGTATGAAAGAGCTTACCGCTGAACAAAAAAAGGCTTTTGGAGCAGACGTAAACAGGCTTAAATCGTTCGCCTCGGAGCTTATCGAAAAGAAAAACGAAGAGCTTAAACAGCGGCAGACAGAGCTTGAAATAAAGTCTATGCCTAAATTTGACGTTACATCTCCTGCCAACATTGCGTCGGGTTCCTATCACCCCATTACACTTGTGCAAAGACAGTGTGAGGCAATATTTAAATCAATGGGCTTTAACGTCGAGGATTACTCTGAGGTAGTTACCGACTATGAATGTTTTGAATCACTGAACATTCCGAAACACCACCCCGCCCGCGATATGCAGGACACCTACTACCTCGAAAACGGTCAGCTCCTTAAATCACAAACTTCGGCGGCACAAAACGCAATTTTAAAGAAATACGGACCTGCGCTTATAAACGACGGCGTACCGATAAAAGCTATATTCCCAGGACGCTGTTTTAGGAACGAAGCCACAGATGCCTGCCACGAAAACACATTCTTCCAGATGGAGGGCGTTATGGTGGACAAGGATATTTCTATTTCTAACCTTATTTATTTTATGAAAACAATGCTTTCCGAAGTATTTCAACGTGATATTAAAGTCAGGCTCCGCCCCGGATTCTTTCCGTTTGTCGAACCGGGCTTTGAGCTTGACATAAGCTGTTTGATTTGCGGCGGTGCGGGCTGCCCGTCGTGCAAACACAGCGGTTGGCTGGAGCTTTGCCCGTGCGGTATGATACACCCCAACGTTCTGCGTGAGGGCGGAATCGACCCTGACGAATACACGGGCTTTGCGTTTGGGCTTGGGTTGACAAGACTTGCAATGATGAAATACGGAATTAAAGATATAAGGGACCTTAACAGCGGTAATCTTAAATCATTGTCAATATTTACGGACGATGAATAAAGGAGGAATTTAATATGTTTTTATCTATGAATTGGATATGTGACTTTGTTGACCTGAGCGGTCTTGACTTGGTCGATTTGATACACAGGTTCTCTCTTTCGACAGCAGAAGTAGAAAATGAGATTTTCTTTAAGGGCAAGGATATTTCGGGAATTGTTGTTGCCGAAATAAAATCGGTGGAAAATCACCCGAAATCAAAAAAACTGCATCTCCTTAAAGTAGATACCGGTTCGGGAGAGCTGACAGACGTTGTGTGCGGCGCTCCAAATGTAAAAGTAGGTATGAAAACCGCTTTCGCAAAGCTCGGCGCACAAATAGGAGAAATTAAAATCGCGCCCCGTGAGCTTGCGGGATATATTTCAAACGGTATGTGCTGCGGAGAATCGGAAATCGGTCTTAGCGACGACAATTCGGGCATTATGGAAATAACCGATGACGTACCGCTCGGTACCGACATAAAAGAGATATATGACATTGACGATATAGTTTTTGAGGTAGACAATAAATCCCTTACCAATCGTCCCGACCTTTGGGGACATTACGGTATTGCAAGGGAATTTGCAGCCCTTGCCGGACGTGAGCTTAAACCTCTTGAAACCGACGATTTGACCGTATATGATAATCTGCCAAAGGTGGATATGAAAATACAAGACGGACTTTGCAGAAGATACAGCACCATAAAGGTCGAAAATATCAGCAGGAACATAAGTCCCGTAAATATCAGAATCAGGCTTTACTACTGCGGAATGAGGGCAATAAACTTTCTTGCCGACCTTACAAACTATATTATGCTTGAAATGGGTCAGCCCATGCACGCATTTGATTCACGCAAGGTAGAAAAAATACGCATTAAGCGTTTTGACAAACCCTTTAAATTTAAGACCCTTGACGGTGTTGAACGCAATATTGACGAAAATACACTTATGATTTGCAATGACTGCGAACCTGTTGCAATCGCCGGTATAATGGGCGGTCTGGAATCAGAAATAGTTGACGATACGACTACACTTTCTTTGGAATCGGCAAACTTTGACGCCGCCTCTATACGAAAATCGTCTGTCAGGCTTTCGCACCGTACAGACGCATCTATGCGATATGAAAAAAGCCTTGACCCCGAAATGACGGTTCCTGCAATCGGACGTTTTTTGCATCTTCTTAAAAAATACGACAGCGGAGTACAGGTAGTTTCTTCGCTTACAGATGAATACACGGGTAAATTCCCTCCCGTAACTCTGCACTTTCCGCAGGCGTTTATTGACAAATATACGGGAATAAAAATCGACTCCGAAACGGTCATCAAAACCCTTACAAGTCTTGGCTTTAAAGTATGCTTTGACGGCACCAACTATACAGTTGATGTACCGTCTTGGAGAATAACAAAAGACGTTACGATCAAGGCAGACATTATTGAGGAAATTACCAGAATTTACGGATATGACAATTTTGAAATCAATACCACCCGTTCCCCGCTTTATCCCGTCAAGATGACCGAGGTAAAGAACGATGAGGAAAAAATAAAGGATATTCTTGTAAAAAAATTCAATCTTCACGAGATACATTCCTATGTTTGGGCATATAATGACGAGCTTAAAGCACTTGACATTCCCGTTGAAAAAAATGTGCGTCTTGCAAACGCAACAAACCCGAATATTGAAACATTGAGAAACTCCATTATTCCCACACAATTGTGCCGTATAAAGACAAATGTTTCTTTTGCACCCGATTTCGGCATTTTTGAAATAGGCAGAGTTGTAAACGGTCTTGACGAAAATAACCTTTGTATAGAAAACAAAATGCTTGCAATAACCTTGTTTAGCAAAACAGCGGATATAAAGACACTGTATTTCAGGCTGCGTGACATTCTTGCGTCTATAACCGACCAAATTAAACACAGCGAGCTTGAATTTTCCGTATGCAAACCCGAACACAGCTACGAACACCCCATAAACCTCAACCATATTATCCTTGACGGAAAGGTTATCGGAAAAATAGGCACAGCACACCCCACTGTAAGCAAAAAAATAGATAAAAAAGGCTGCGTTGTCTTTGCCGAAATCGACATAAATCTCTTTGCTTCTTGTAAAAACAATGGTATTATTTATAATGAACCGTCAAAATACCCGTCAATAGAATATGACCTGAGTATGGATATTCCGAACGATGTTTATTTCGGTACACTGCGCTCCTGTTGGAAAAACGAAAGCGATATGCTTAAAAAGGTAAACGTAATTGACACATACGATACGGAAACCGTTCATAGAGTTACGGTAAGGTTTGAGTTCTCGTCAAATGAACGTACACTCTCTTCGGCGGAAGTTCAGGAAGTTGTAGACAAAATTATGTCGAACCTTGCCGAAAAAGGTATTACGATTAAAACACAGTAGTTTTCTATATATTTTGCTTACTTTGTTGATAATTATTTTTCCTATTTTATGTTTATAAGCCAAAAAAATATTCAAATTACAAAAATGAATAAATTTCTATAAAATTATATTGTAATTTACAAATAAATGTGTTAATATAACTAATACGGAGGTGGTATAAATGCATGATAAAACTATGATATTCTCTATTTCCGACAATAAGGACGAGAGTATAAAGTTTATCCTCACTACTGTTTGCAAGGCACTTGAGGAAAAAGGATATAACCCTATAAACCAAATAGTAGGTTATATTTTGTCAGAGGATCCGACATATATCACCACTCACAACAATGCAAGAAATCTTATACGCAAAATTGACAGAGATGATTTGCTGGAGGTTCTTCTGAAAAATTATCTTGGTATTTAATATCAAAATATCTTTTAGCGACGGAACGGAGGTTAATTTATGCCGGAAACAAAAACCGACTTCTTCCGATACAAAAACAAACCGCTTGTTCGCAGCGGCGATGTTCTGTATTACGGAGATATGAAAGACAAGTATGTCGTAAAGCTGACAATAAAGTCAAAGCAAAAACAAGGTGACCTTGATATTGCCGACAAGGTATCAATACAACTGTTAAGCACAGACATAAACGTAAGTCCGAGAAAGGCTGTCATTAAATCAAGCGAAAAACCAAATCTTTTCCTTGCCATTGATATAGGCGATGTATGGCTCCAAAAAGCACTGAAAAGCACCGACTAAATCTTTTCAATGTTTTTAAAAATAATAAAATTTATATTTGCCGGTTCCGGCGTACAAAAACCGCTGCGGAAAGCTAAATGCTCCGCAGCGGTTTTTGTACGCCGATAAATTATTTGTCCGTTCGGAAATTCAACAAATCTGCGGCAGTTTTTCAATAACAGTATTGATCAAAGTATTATACATATCAATCCGTTGCAGCCATCGTTTATTATCCTTTCTATTGTTTCTTTCATCTTGTTCCTTGCGTCGGCAGGCATTCTGTACAGCTTGTTGTGCAGTCCCTCGTTGACAAGCTCGTGCAGGGATTTTCCGAATATGTTAGATTCCCATATCTTTGACGGATCCTCCTCAAACTCCCTGAGCAAATACGTTACAAGCTCCTCGCTTTGCTGTTCGGAACCGACTATCGGGGTGATTTCGGTTTTTATTGTTGTTTTCATCATGTGTACGGACGGTGCATTTGCCCTAAGCCTTATGCCGTATCTTCCGCCCTGTTTTATTATTTCGGGTTCTTCAAGCGTCAGTTCTTCCATACACGGCATTACAATTCCGTATCCGCTTTCATTCACATCGTTATATGCCTGCTGTACTCTTTCGTACTTCTTCTTCATTTGTGACAACTCAAGCATTGCGTCAAGCAAACCGCCCTCGTCGTTTATTTCCAGACCTGTCTTTTCTCCAAGCACCTTGTAAAACAGCGAATGGTCAAGCTCCACTTTCAGTCTTGCACAACCACTGCCCAAATCGACCTCACTTGTTTCGGCAAGGGTGACATATCCGCACTCCGCTACACTGTCGGCTATATCGGTAATTTCTCGTATTTTTTCGGCTTTTCTTGCGCTCGACTGTATTACACTGAAAAGCGTACTTCTTAAATTATTGCTTTGCTCCAAGGAAGATACCCATTTCGGCATATCAACCTTTATTTCCTTTATCGGAAACTCAAACAGTATACGCGCAAGTATTCTTTTTATTTCGTTCTCGTCAAGATCCATACAGCTTACCGCCTCGACAGGTACGCCGTATTTATCTCCCAGTTTTTTTGCCAACTCCCTACATTCCCTTGACATAGGATCGACCGAGTTAAGAAGAATTATAAAGGGCTTATTTATTTCTTTAAGCTCGTTTATTACCCTTGCCTCCGCCTCCTCGTATTCGCTGCGCTCAATATCGCTTATTGAGCCGTCCGTGGTAACTACAAGCCCTATTGTGGAGTGGTCCGTAATAACCTTTTTCGTACCTATTTCGGCTGCCATATCAAACGGAATTGCCTCTTCAAACCACGGTGTTTTAACCATACGGGGCTCCTCGTTTTCTATGTAGCCCAACGCACTCGGGACTATATAGCCTACACAATCTATCATACGGACCCTGAAACCGGAGACATTGTCGAGCTTTACCTCGACGGCGTTTTCGGGAATGAATTTCGGTTCCGTTGTCATAATTGTTCTTCCTGCAGACGATTGCGGAAGTTCGTCGTTTGCTCGTTCTCTTTGTGTATCGTTTACAATGTTGGGTATTACCAAGGTATCCATAAACCGCTTGATAAATGTTGATTTTCCCGTTCTGACCGGACCGACTATTCCAAGGTAAATATCTCCGCCCGTTCGCTGTGATATATCCTTGTAAATATTTCGTTCTTCCATTCTGCCGCTCTCCTCCTTATATTTAACCGTTGATTACCCGAAAATTAAAATACGCAGCAACATATTGTAAGTGTAAGACTATAATATCCGGCTCAACGACCGGCTTTATTTTCGGACAATAAAGAACATCACATTGGAATAAGTATCATTCCTTTTACGTTAACAGTATCCTCGGCAAGGTCATTTTCAAGCCTTATTGCCTCAACGGAAGTACAGTAATGCCTTGCAATGCTCCAAAGACTTTCTCCCTCGTCCGCATAGTACAACGTAATTGCCGCAGTCATATCCTTATCACGCTTATTTTCTTCGTTTGCTTCAACGGCAGTGATTGTTTTGCACGAACGGTTCTCAAACACAGCGGCATTTACGGATATATCCGATTTTATTTCTATACTGTTGTTTCCCGTTATTCTAAAGCTCAATACGGGAACAAGGTTTGCACGAACCTGTACGTCCGATAAATCCGCAGGTACATTTGGTGAAGCGTTAAATTCTACGGCACGTTCGGAATAAAACGGTACGCCTTCCTCATTCAAGGCAAAAATACCGCAATTTACTTTGCCCTTTAGGGTAAGGGTACTGTTTTCGTAAACATAAATAAAGTTTACACTGTCGCTCCATATATCTATTATTTTTGAAATACCGTCATCGGTAATACTTACATCGGTTTGAGCGGAAATAATATCGTCCGTAATCGACATCAAGCGTTTTATACCCGTCTGTTTTTGTGTTGTTTCAAGTTCGTATGAAGTAGAATAAACGTCATCTATTATATCAATGTCACGGTTTTCGTAAGCGAATACTGTTGCACACAGCTTTGCGTCAAGCGTTACAAGTGTACTGTTCTCATCATATTCGGATTTAAGCGAAACATCATAGCTCAACACGTCCACATTTATTTCGTTTTGTGTCTGTTCCGTTATTCCCTGAACGTCGACAACCTGACTAAGCGGTATATTGAACGTCATTGTATCCTGAGCGCCTGTTTCTATATCGGTTATATACAAAATTCTTAATACAGCCTCACCTTTAAGCATCAGCTTATCGGATACGGCACGGCAGTCACGGACATTCACGTTAAGTTCCGAGCGCAGTATTCCTTCGGGCAGTCCTTTTCCCTGTCCTATATCAAGCACTTCGCTGACGGAAAACTGTTGCTGACCTATTCCGCAAAGGGTACTTACACGTTCGCTATGTTTTTTTTGCTGAATGTCATCGCCCTCTACATTACAGCAAAATTCCTGATATGATTTTTTATAAACCGAAACACAAACCGAAAACGCACCGTGAATATCAAGTCTTCTCGGAGTTAATGCACGGCAGTTAAGATATTCGGTACGGACACGAACAACGGGTATAAGTTCTTGTGACGAATCCTTAATATTAAAGAAACACGAAAACGGGCTTGTGTGTTCACATATACGAATTGCCTGTTTTTTTGCGTCCAAGTAATAAAGTCGTATAATTGCAACTCCGTCAACGTCAAGACGGTCGCCCGAAATATTTTTTGAAGTAATTGACGGGCATATACGGCACTTCAATATTCTTTCAATATCCGGGCAATAGTCAGGCAGGCTGAAATCCAAATCGACGGGCTGTTCATTTGAAGCCTCAACAACCGTTTCACAAATAGGAAGCATTTCCTTTTTGAGCTGATATTCCATAAATAAAAATCCTTTCCCATTATTTTGTCTATGAATTTATATTATCTATACAGCTCAATTATTCATTATTAAACCAAAATTTTCGCCTATGGGCGCAGTGCCTGCGCTCTCAATTCGCGGCGCAGTGCCTGCGCTGTCGATTCGCGGCGCCGAGCCGGCGCGGGCGATTCGCGGCGCCGAGCCGGCGCGGGCAATTCGCGTTGTCGCTCACTCCGTTCGCTCGTACTGAAAACAACAAGTACATTCGCGCGGCATAAGTTATTTTAGCCATAATTAAAAGTTTCGCTCAAGCCTTTTCAAAGGCTTGCGGTTTCCAAAGGCGGAGCCTTTGGTGGGTTTTTAAGGGCGAAGCCCTTAACATTCATTTTTAAGAAAAAGAAAACAAAAAATTACGGGGAACCCCTTGCGTGGGTTCCCCACCGAAAAACAGTCCACCGG
>CANQBK010000042.1 GCA_947589485.1 uncultured Clostridia bacterium
TTTATGTAACCATAATTAAAAGTTTCGGTCAAGCCTTTTCAAAGGCTTGCGGATTCCAAAGGCAGAGCCTTTGGCGGGTTTTTAAGGGCGGAGCCCTTAACATTTTTTAGAATATTAGGAAAGGAAGAAAGGCAACCATGGCGAAAAAAGGAGCTGCCGCCAAATTGTGGCACAGATCGATAATTTTACTAATTATAATCATTGTGTTGGGCTTTGGTGTAGTTGCCGTAAGACTTTTGTATCTTCAGACGTATATGTCGGAGGAACTTCAGCAAAAGGCGGTCGAGCAGCAACTTGCCGATACTACGTTGTCCGCAAAGCGGGGAAGTATTTATGATAGAAACGGCAATATACTCGCACAAAGCGTTACGGTATGGAATATAGTTATTGCGCCCGCAAATCTTGAAACCGATAAGGAAAGACAAATTGTTGCCAAAGGTCTTTCGGAAATTCTTGAAGTGGATAGAGATGAGGTTTATGAAAAAACAAAACAAAACAGTTATTACGCCGTTATAAAACGTAAGGTCGAAACCGATAAAAAAGATGAGGTTCTGAAATTCGCCTCAAAAATTTATGAAGAAAACGATATAAGCGGTGTTATAAGTACACTTGAGGATTACGACAGATTTTATACACATGACAATTTTGCGGCAGATTTGCTCGGATTTGTCGGTTCAGACGGTCAGGGACTCGCAGGTGTTGAATATCAGTATGATGACTACCTGAAAGGTAAATCGGGACGTTTGGTCGTTGCACAAAATGCTTTGGGAACAGAAATGCCGTATCAGTACGAACAAAAAGTTGACGCTGCCGACGGCTACAACTTGACTCTTACAATAGATGAAAATATTCAAAGCATTATGGAAAAGTACGTTCGTGAAACCATAAAGGAATTTAACGTCGCAAACCGCGGATGTGCAATAATGATGAACGTCAAGACCGGAGCAATCCTCGGCTTTGCCTGTGAGGGTTCGTTTAATCCTAACGACCCGTTTACAATTGCCGATGAAAAGACACAAAAAGAAATAGACAAGCTCCCCGAAAACAAACAAGATGAGGCAATTGTAAAAGCTCAAACAACGCAGTGGAGAAATAAGGGCGTCAGCGATACCTATGTACCCGGTTCTGTATTCAAAATGGTGACGGCTTCTTCTGTTTTGTCGGAGGGACTTGTAAAAGATGATACAACCTTTAACTGTACCGGTTCTTATTCACCTTATGAGGGCGCGAGCCCTATTCCCTGTTGGGAAACCTCCGGACACGGAACGCAGAGCATAGAAGCAGCTTTGTGCAACTCCTGTAACCCTGCATTTATGCAGATGGGATTTATGCTTGGGCGTGAAAAGTTTTACGAATATTATGTAGCATTCGGTATGTCTGAAAAAACGGGAATAGACCTTCCCGGAGAAAGCGATGATTATTTCTTTAACAACGACGGCATAAACGGTATGACCCTTATGGATTTGGCGGTTGCTTCATTTGGTCAGAACTTTAAAATTACACCTATACAAATGCTTACCGCCTGCTCCGCAATAGCAAATGGCGGAAATCTTATGCAGCCGTTTGTGGTGTCGCAAATTTCCGATAAAGACGGCAATGTTGTAAAATCAACCGAGCCGGTTGTAAAGCGACAGGCAATATCGTCAGATGTGGCAAAAAAAATATGCTCTATGCTTGAACAAAATGTAGTTAGCGGCTGTGCAACCAACGGCTATATTGCAGGTTACAGAATAGGAGCAAAAACAGGTACGTCACAAAAAATCGTTGACGAAAACGGTGAGGCTACCGACGATTACATCGCATCATTTTGCGGTATAGCACCTTGTGATGACCCCGAAATTGCCCTTTTGTGCTATTTCGATACGCCGGACCCGAAAATCAACTATTACGGTTCGGGCGTTGCAGGTCCGTGTTTCAGAAATATCCTTAACGAGGTTTTGCCTTATTTGGGTATTGAAAAGGTTTATTCTGATGATGAGTCGGAAAATATTGACGTTACGACAAAAGCATATACCGGTATGAAACTTAATGCGGCTCAGTCGCAGGTGACCTCCGACGGACTTAAATATGAGGTTGTCGGAAACGGCAAAACAGTTGTTGCACAAAATCCGGCGGCTTACTCAACTATACCGAACAACGGTACGGTCGTTCTTTATACCGAAGGAATAACAAGCAAAAAAACCGTAAATGTTCCCGACTTTTCAAACTGTACGTTATCGGAGGCAAACGAGCTTGCCGCTGAATATAATCTTAACCTTTGTGTTAAGGGTTCAAGAGGCACCGACGGAACATCATACGCAAAGTCGCAGAGCTTGAAGGCGGGTTCGCAGGTTGAGGAGTATTCGGTAATAACCGTGACCTTTAACCAAGATAACTCCATTATGTAACGGTACTTGTGCCGAAAAATCAAATCATAAGTTTTGTTTTCAACAGTTCGGACGGCTTGTACGGCAAGGCGGTAAGGCAGAAAATTCTGCCAACCGCTTAACAAAAGATGTTTACTGCGCCTTACAGGCGGTGAACATCTTTCTGCCGTTATTGCGTGTGAACGGCAGTATCGGAATGTTTGCCGCAAAATAACTCGGCAAACATTAAAAATCTTAAATATGCCGCGTCCGTTTAAATTTTGTTACGGGAGTGTTAAAATGACGAAAGAAATAAAAACGGTGCAAAATCCAAGGCTTATTCTTGTATTGTGTGAAAATGCCGAAAGAATATCCGAAATAATATCCGACATTCTAAACAACTGTTCGTACAATACTTGTATTGACCGCTTTACGGAAAATACGGATTTTATAATTTCCGGTCGTATATGTGCCGCAGAGTGTTCGGAGGATATTATTGCCGATACCGTAGTTTTTGACAAATACCCGAATACCGTTAAAGACGTTGTTTCAAAATTTAAAAACAGAGTTACCTCGTATGAGTGCTGCTGCGGTTCGCACGCCGACGAATCGGTACCTGCGCTGACATATTCACGGGACAACTATTCGGCGGATATAACGTGCAGGAATATAGGTAACCAAAAAGGTAAAACGGTATTTGACATTATAGGCAGCGGTATACTCGGTCGTATCCGTATGAACAGCGAAAGCTATACGGTCGATGAGGTTCTGCTTTGTACGGCGGTTCTGACAGTCACCGGAGTGCCGCTTGCGTCAATATTGAACTATTTTAATTCTTTAGATGAAAAATGACGGCGGCGGAAAATCTGCCGTAAACATTGCAGCAAAATTATGTAGAACAACGGGTAAACATAAAGGTTTTTGTATAAGGCATTTGCACAAAGTTTGAAATCCGAGGAGATTGAAAGGTGGACTTTTATTTATGATGAGTATGACGGGAGTATGGACTATAATTGCCGCCGCGGCTTCATTCGGAGTAGCTGCGGTATTGGGAATATGGCTTGTGCCGTTTTTGCATAAGCTGAATTTTGGACAAACCATTCTTGAAATAGGACCAAATTGGCATAAGGGTAAACAGGGTACGCCGACAATGGGCGGATTTATGTTTATAATAAGCAGCATAGTTATCGGTGTGTTGTGCGTTATACTTTATCATACATTTGGAGTAGAGGAAACTCCGGCGCTTAGCGCAAAAATATACGCTGGAATATTTATGGCGGCAGCATACGGTGCAATAGGCTTTATAGACGACTATATAAAAGTTGTGAAAAAAAGAAATCTTGGTCTTACCGCAATACAAAAGCTCGTTTTACAGTTTATAGTAGCAATAGCGTATCTTGTTACGGTAACTCTTTTTGGCGGAGGCACACAAACATTTATACCTTTTGTCGGTATGATAGACCTCGGTATTTTTTATTATCCCATTTCGGCGATACTTATTGTCGGAGTTGTAAATGCAGTAAACCTTACGGACGGAATTGACGGTCTTAATGCTTCCGTAACCTTTTTCGGTTCGATATTCTTTATGCTGATTGCGAGCTTTGTCGGCAGAATGGGAGTGTCGATAATGTCTGCGGCAATTGCGGGCGGCTGTCTCGGGTTCCTGCTTTGGAATTTCCACCCCGCAAAGGTATTTATGGGAGATACGGGTTCGTTGTATTTGGGCGGTTTTATGTGTGCAATAGCTTTTGCGCTTGATATGCCCGTTATCCTTATAATTATCGGACTTGTTTACATTATCGAAATGTTTTCGGTTATATTGCAGGTAACATATTTTAAGGCAACTCACGGCAAACGCCTTTTCAAAATGAGCCCTATACATCATCATTTTGAAATGTGCGGGTGGTCGGAAGTAAAAATCGTCGTTATGTTCAGCATATTTACATCAATATGCGGCGCCGCTGCGCTAATAATGATTATAGCGGGCAATGCGCCGTATGTAAGAATTTGAACCGTACTTAAAGAAGGGAAGTGTCGTTACAGTTGAAAATGGATTCTTCACCGGCGCGCAAGCTGCCTTTGCACGAGCCTACACCTGCTCCAAGAGCCCCTCAGCCGGTAAATAACAAAAACGCCAGTCTGCCGAAAAAGGTAAAAAGCAGACTAAAACTATTTTCAATAAGACTGGGGCTTGATATGACATTTCTTTTTATAGTTGTTCTTCTTGTCATAATCGGTCTTATAATGATGTTTTCCGCAAGCTACCCTGCGGCTTTGGAATACACGGGCAGCAGCTACACATATTTAATGCGTCAGGGAATATTTGCAATTATCGGAATAACGATAATGATATTTGTATCTTACTTTGATTATCACCATTTTCACAAGCTGGCTTTTCCGTTCCTTGTGCTGTCAATGATATTGCTTGTGTTAGTTTTGTTTATGCCCGGAAAAAACGGTGTAAACCGTTGGATACCCCTCGGAATGTTTGACATACAGGCGTCCGAAATAAGCAAGTTTGCCATTATACTCTTTCTTGCCCATTGGGGTTCGACTCATTTCCGTAAAATGGATACTTTCAAATACGGCGTACTTCCCGCCATTATAATATTCGTCCCGACAGTAGTTTTGCTGTTAAAGGAACCTCACTATTCGGGTATAGTTATAATAGCACTGCTTATTGCCATTATGCTTTTTATAAGCGGAGTAAAGCTGAGATATTTTGTAATAGCCGGAAGCGTGATTGTACTTGCCGTTGTCGTACTTGCCGTCACGGGAAAGCTTTCCTATGCTATGGAGCGTCTTGACGGCTGGGGACAGGCACTTATTTATGTCAACGACGAGCAGTGGGACCTGACATATCAGACCCGAAATTCGCTTTATGCGATAGGTTCGGGCGGATTGTGGGGACAGGGGCTCGGTCAGTCGCATCAAAAATACCTTTATATTCCCGAAGCGCAAAACGACTTTGTTTTTGCGGTCGTTTGTGAGGAACTCGGCTTTATAGGAGCAATGATTATTCTTTGCGTGTTTGCCCTTTTGGTATGGAGAGGAATTACCGTTTCTATGAGGTCAAAGGATAAATTCGGTTCCCTTTTGGGTATAGGTCTTTCAGCTCAGATAGGGATACAAGTAATACTTAACATTATGGTTATAACCGACTGGCTGCCAAATACGGGTATCAGTCTTCCGTTTTTCAGTTACGGAGGCTCGTCGCTTATAATGCTGCTGGCGCAGATGGGAATAGTATTGTCTATTTCTCGAACGTCAAATCTTGAAAAGGCTTAAAGGGTGTGTTTATTATGAAAATATTATTTGCAGGCGGCGGAACAGCAGGACACATAAACCCCGCACTGGCGATTGCGGGATATGTTCGTGAGCGTCAGCCTAATGCGGAAATACTGTATATCGGCGCAAAGGGCGGTATGGAAGAACGTCTTGTGCCTGCCGCAGGGTTTGATTTTAAGAGTATAACCGTTCAGGGCTTTAAGCGGAAGCTCACCCCAAAGGCGGTCAAGGACAATATAATAACCGTTAAAAAGGCGGTTTCGGCAAGCAGGGAATCAAAGAAAATTATAGAGGAATTTCAGCCCGATATATGCGTGGGTACGGGCGGATATGTAAGCGGTCCCGTTTTGCGGACTGCCTCAAAATTAGGCGTGCCTATTATAATCCACGAGCAAAACGCTTTTCCAGGAGTTACAAATAAGATGCTCGCAAAAAGAGCGGCACGCATAATGCTTGCGATGCCCGCCGCAAAAGAGCATTTTAAGGGAAAGTGCAGTTTTGTCGATACGGGAAATCCCGTAAGGGGAGAGATACTTACCGAACAAAAATCCGAGGCAAGAAAAAAGCTCGGTCTTGACGGTCGTCCGGTTATATTGTCGTTTGGAGGAAGCCTTGGCGCAAGAAAAATTAACGAGTCGCTTGCCGATATTATTGCACGAAGCGCAAAGGACGGAAAATATCAGCATATCCACGCTTACGGACAGTACGGAAAATGGTTCCCCGATATGCTTAGGGAAAAGGGAGTCGAGCTTGAAAAAGCGGATAATCTTGATATAAGGGAATTTATCAATGATATGCCGGTATGTCTTGCCGCCGCCGATTTGGTAGTTGCCAGAGCAGGCGCAATAACTCTCAGCGAAATTCAAGTTCAGGGCAAACCGTCGGTTCTTATACCCTCGCCGAATGTTGCCGAGAATCATCAATATCACAATGCGATGTCGCTTGTGAACAAAAACGCTGCCGTTATGATTGAGGAAAAGGACCTTACTCCCGAAAAAATTACGGAGGAAATAGACAATCTTGCGGGTAATCCGTCAAGACTGAAAGAATATTCGGATAACTGCAAAAAAATGGCGGTCACCGATGCGGCAAAGCGTATTTATTCCGTCATTATAGAGGTTATGGCGTCAAGCAAGAAAAAATAAAACATAAGAATTACAGGGGAATGATTGGAATGAGCAGTAAAAAGACTGATGGCAGACCCCCTAAAAAGGGCGGTGTAAACAAACCTTCTCCGTCGGCAGGTAAGTCAACCGCTAATAGAAAAATACAAAATAACAGTAAAAACTATAATAACGGGAAATACCCCGTAAGGCATCAGCCGCCGAAAAACAAAAATTCTGCTGTCGATTTACGGCCTAAAAAGGGACCCCAAAACACAAAGGCAGCAGAAAACGGTTATTTGGACGGAAAGAAAAAGTATAAGCCGGTAAAATCGCCGGAGATAGAAAAAAAATACGAACTCGATGATGAAAACGACGAAATTTACGAGCCTGTTTCACAAGCCGATATAGATGTTGAGGCGTCGGATTTTCTTAATCGCTCAAAGAAAAAAAATACGGTCCAAAAGGAATATGTAAAGCCGCTTACGCCGGCAAAGGAGCCTATAAGCCCCTACCGTAGAAAGCTGAAGCGCATTTTGTTTTATTCGGTAACTTTGGTCGTTGTTTCGCTGATATGCTTTTTGCTTTCCGTAACGGTATTTTTTAAGATAGATGAGATAAAGGTAGACGGCAAGACAAGATATAATATTGACGATATTATATCTTCGTGCGAAATAAACAAGGGCGACAACCTTATACTTTGCAATACTTCAAACGGAGAGAAAAGTATCGCAAAGAAGTTCCCTTATATTGAAGATGTTTCCATAGAAAAACAGCTTTTTAACAAAATCATTATTAAAGTTACCGAGGCGGTACCCACTTTCATTATTGAAAGCGGCGGCGATTATATTGTACTAAGCAAGAGCGGAAAAATAATAGAGATAAACGACAAAAAGATGTACAATGTTCCTACCGTTCTTGGTGCAAAGCTGAAAAACGTAGAGCTTTCGTCTACCGTTAAATTCAGTGATGATAATATAAAAAATTACATAGATGAGATAAATAAATCCGTTACGGAGAATAATATAAAAAATATCGAAACCATTGATATTTCAAATCTTTCCAAAATTACTCTGATACGAAAAAACGGATTTAAAATTATTATCGGTAATCCCGAAAATATAGATTACAAAATAAGAACCGCCAAAATTATTATATCACAAAATGTCAGCGATAAAGATGTCGGTACTCTTGACGTTTCTCTTGCGTCTGCCGACGGAGGAAAGTCTTATCTTAAATCCGAAAGCTCGGTAGAGGAAAGCTCTAAGCCGAAATCCTTGGAGTCGAGTGCTCCTAAAAAAACTGAATCGAGCGCCGCTGCTGAAGAGTCAAAGGAAACGTCGGAAGAACAAACCTCCGTGGAGAGCGAACAAAGCGATACTTCGGAAAATACCGATGAATATACCGATGACGGTGACACGGACAACGGCTACACCGACGACGGCTATACAGACGATGATTACACCGATGACGGCTATACAGACGATGGTTACACCGACAACGGCTATACAGACGACGGTTACACCGACGACGGCTATACAGACGACGGTTACACCGACGACGGATATACAGATGACGGTTACACCGATGACGGCTACACGGACGACTACACGGAAGATGTATATACAGAAGATGTATACACTGAAGATGTATACGCCGATGACGGATATGCGGACGAAGGATATACCGATTAATATATTTGTGATGAGTAGTTGTTTAGTTATACTACACAAAAAATATTTTGTAAACGGTATCCTAAAATTTAAAATGATAAATATATGTAAAAATTTTTTTATTGTATTGAAAAATCGGTTTAAAAGTGGTAAATTAATATCAGGTATATAATCGAAAATAATAAATTTTACGTCAGATTATATTTTGTGACGATTATAGGTTCAAGCAAAATTAAACTGCCGGATGTTAATTTTGAAGGGAGAAAAACAATGCCTTACGAATTTGAAAACGAAATTGACAACATAGTTCATATTAAGGTTGTGGGAGTCGGCGGCGGCGGCGGAAATGCCATTGACCGTATGGTTGAATATGTAAGCGGTGTTGAATTTATTTCAATCAATACCGATAAACAGGCGCTTAACCGCTCAAAGGCAACACAAAAAGTTCAGATAGGTGAGAAGATAACCCACGGCAAGGGTGCAGGTTCAAAACCGGAGGTCGGTGAAAAAGCTGCCGAGGAGAGCAGGGACCAGATAGCCGAGCTTTTGAAAGAAGCCGATATGGTATTCATAACGGCAGGTATGGGCGGCGGAACCGGTACCGGAGCGGCTCCCATTGTTGCGGAAATCGCCAAGGAAATGGGTATTCTTACGGTGGGCATTGTAACAACGCCTTTCCTTTTTGAGGGTAAAAGACGTATGGGTCAGGCTGAAGAGGGTATCGCTAAGCTGAAACAACACGTTGACTCCCTTATAGTTATACCGAACGAAAGACTGAAAAATATAAGTGAAGAAAAAATAACCCTGCAAAACGCTTTCTTTGCCGCTGATGACGTACTTCGTCAGGGCGTTCAGAGTATTACGGATTTGATTGTTATTCCGGGTCTTGTAAATCTTGACTTTGCGGACGTAACATCTGTAATGAAAGACGCAGGCTATGCGCTTATGGGCGTGGGTGTTGCGTCAGGAAAAGATAAAGCGAAAATTGCCGCTCAAAATGCGATTTCAAGTCCGCTTTTAGGCACCTCCATTCAGGGAGCAAAGGGACTTATCGTTAACATAAAGGCATCTCCGGATATAGGTCTTGACGAAATTCAGGAAGCATCTACTATGATTTCGGAACAGGCTGACGAAAATGCGATTATAATTTGGGGTGCGGCTCTTGACGAAGAAATGGAGGACGCAATCAGCGTTATAGTTATTGCGACAGGTTTCCCGACTTCGGACAATTATGCGCCCGTAACAAAAAAAGATGATAAAAAACCAACATCGCCGTTCCAGTACGGTTCTCAGTCAAGACCCGAACCCACAAGATTCGGCACCGTGACAAGACCTCAGGATAAACCTCAAAAACATAACCAAGGCAATCCTTACCCATCATACCAGCAGCCCTCATATCCCAACAGGAACACTCCTGCCGCACCGCCGAGAACGGCGCCGGTTTATCCCAACGCAAATACATCGGTTCCGGAACATAAGCCGGCTCCACAAACGAACCCCTCGGCAAAAAGCAATGATTCGGACGATTCGTTTATGGATATTATGTCAATACTTAACAATAAATAAATGCTCTAAAGCCTGCCGTTTATCGACAGGCTTTAGCTGTATTTTAAACGACGGCTTTGAGCCGACTGCGGGCAGCAACAGAATTTTATAAAAAAGGAATGTGATATATTTATGAAGAGTAAGCATATTATCGACCTTGAGGATTTAACGACTGACGAACTTACGGATATTATAAAACTGGCAAACGAAATAAAATCAAATCCCTCGGATTACAGTGACGTATGCAGAGGGAAAATTCTTGCTACTCTTTTTTATGAACCGTCAACAAGAACACAAATGTCTTTCAAAACCGCTATGTTGAGGCTCGGAGGAAGCGTGATAGGATTTGATAACCCGCAAAATTCCTCGGTTTCAAAGGGGGAAAGCCTTAAAGATACGATTACGGTTGTCGGCGGCTACACGGATATTATTGCGATTCGGCACCCGTCGGAGGGTACGGCTAAGGCGGCGTCTATGTATTCCGAAGCCCCCGTAATCAATGCGGGTGACGGCGGTCATCTTCACCCCACGCAAACCCTTACCGATGTTGTAACCCTTTATAACGAAAAAGGTTCTCTTGGCAATATGACAATAGGACTTTGCGGAGATTTGAAAAACGGAAGAACGGTACACTCCCTTATAAAAACAATGTCGCATTTTAAAAACAACAAATTTGTTCTTATTTCCACACCCGAGCTTTCTGTTCCGCAATACATAAAGGATATTATGAATACTTCGGACTGTACATATACAGAGGTTTCAAGCCTTGCCGAGGCAATGCCGATTCTTGATGTTTTGTATATGACCCGTATTCAGCGCGAGCGTTTTTCAAGCGAGGAGGAATATGAAAGGGAAAAAGGAGTTTTTGTGCTTGACAAGAAAAAACTTCTTTATGCAAAGCGCGACTTGAAAATTCTGCACCCTCTGCCAAGAGTTGACGAAATAGCCGAAGAAGTTGATTACGACAGTCGGGCAAAATACTTTGTGCAAACCGTTTACGGAATGTATGCCCGAATGGCTCTTATAAAGACAATGCTCGATAATTTTGACAGGAACGAGCCTGTACGCGTTTTTGATACGCACAACGTAAAGTGCTGCAATCCGAACTGCATTACGGCAAGGGAAAAATATTTGCCTAAAATATTCCGTGAGGTCGGCGGGGATATGCTTATATGCAAATACTGTGAAGGCCGTAACCTTATATGATTCTATTACCGACATACAATTATACGCAATAATTATAAAGATTGTATTTGTTTGAAGTTTTTTTGGCTATTTGCAGAAATTTAATTTTTGAGTATAATTTATTGTCAGAAAAAAAAAAATATGTTATAATGTCTATCGTTTGATAACGGTGACAGACTGCGGCAAACAAATGATTCGTAAATATTGTATCTTACAAAAGTATTTTTGCGGCGTTCCCGTTTAAGGGAGCGTTGCACGTTTGTGACTATTTTCGGAACAAGCCGCAATAAAAGATTTTTAAAGAGGGATTTTTGATGGATATACGGGAAGATTTGAGAAACGTCGCAATAATTGCACACGTTGACCACGGAAAAACAACACTGGTGGATCAGCTTTTGCTGCAAAGCGGTATTTTTCGTGCAAATGAAACGGTTGCAGAACGTGTGATGGACTCAAACGATCTTGAAAGGGAAAGAGGAATAACGATTCTCTCGAAAAATACTGCTGTTATGTATAACGGCACAAAAATAAATATCGTTGACACACCCGGTCACGCTGACTTTGGCGGTGAGGTCGAACGTATACTTATGATGGTTGACGGAGTGCTGCTCCTTGTTGATGCGTTTGAGGGCTGTATGCCGCAGACGCGCTTTGTTCTTAAAAAAGCGCTTGCACTGGGGAAAAAACCGCTTGTCGTTGTTAACAAAATAGACCGTCCCGGCGCACGCCCCGAAGAAGTTGTAGATGAAGTTCTTGACCTGTTTATAGAACTTGGAGCGGACGAAGATCAGCTTGAGTTCCCCGTTGTTTATGCGTCGGGACGCGACGGCTACGCGTCGCTTGACCCCTATTCTAAGGGAACGGATATGAAGCCGCTTTTTGAAAAAATTATAGAAGAAATTCCGGCGCCGAAAGGTGAAGCGGACGGTCCGCTCCAGCTTTTGTTTTCAAATATAGATTATGATGAGTATGTCGGAAGAATAGGCATCGGACGTGTTGAAAGAGGAAGCTGCCGTGTCGGTCAGAATATTACATTGTGCCACAATGACGGCAGCCGCAAAAACGCGAAAATAACAAAGCTGTATCAGTTTGAAGGACTTAAACGTGTTGAAGCCGAAACAGCAAAGCTGGGAGATATTGTCGCAGTTTCAGGTATTGCCGATTTGAACATAGGAGAAACCGCCTGCGATACCGAGCATCAGGAACCTCTTCCTTTTGTTAAAATTGATGAGCCTACGGTTTCAATGATGTTTATGGTAAACAACAGCCCGTTTGCAGGTCGTGAGGGCAAGTACGTTACGTCAAGAAATTTACGCGAACGCCTGTTTAAAGAAGTGGAAACAAACGTGGCAATGCGTGTTGAGGAAACCGACTCCGCAGATACGTTTAAAGTATCGGGACGAGGAGAACTTCATTTGTCTGTCCTAATAGAAACAATGCGCCGTCAAAATTACGAGTTCCAAGTTTCAAGACCAAAGGTTATTATGAAAGAAGTAAACGGCGTACTTCAGGAGCCTATGGAGCTTCTTATGATAGAGGTTCCCGACAACTATGTGGGAGCAATTATGGAAAAGCTGGGTTCAAGAAAAGCCGAGCTGATAAATATGGGAACAAGAGAGTCGGGTACAACGCACATAGAGTTTCGTATACCGGCACGCGGACTGATGGGTTACCGTCCGGAGTTTCTTACGGATACAAACGGCAATGGTATTATGAACCATATTTTTGACGGATACGAGGAGTATAAGGGAGATATTCAGTCACGCACACAAGGCTCACTTATTGCTCACGAAACGGGCGAAAGCACAGGTTACGGTTTGTATGCGGCACAGGACAGAGGCAGGCTCTTTATCGGGCCGGGCGTTGAAGTTTACGAGGGTATGATAATAGGTGCAAATCCCAAAAACGAAGATATGGTCGTTAATGTCTGCAAGAAAAAGCATATAACAAATACGCGTGCCTCAGGTTCCGACGATGCGTTAAAACTCACGCCGCCTACGGTGTTGAGTTTGGAACAATCTCTTGAATTTATAAATGACGATGAGTTGGTTGAAGTAACACCGCAATCGATTCGTATGCGAAAAATGATTCTTAACAAGGAACAACGTTTAAAAGCTCAAAGCAGGGGAAATTGATTTATGAATTATGTTATCCTTGATCTTGAATGGAACGGCTGTTACAGCAAAAAGTTCAAGGAGTTTATAAATGAAATTATTGAATTTGGCGCGGTAAAACTGGACGATGATTTAAATATTATCGACAAATTTTCTATGTTTATCCGTCCGGAAATAAGCAGAAAAATCCGTTCGTCGGTCAGCGATCTTACGTCTATCACCTTTGAAGATTTAAAACACGGCGCACCGTTTAATTATGCGGCGTCGAAATTCCGTAAATTTTCGGACGGCTGTATACTTATGACGTGGAGTACAAGTGACCTTATAGCCCTTGAGTCGAATTTTAAATATCATTTCGGAAATGAAAAAATTCCGTTTTTAAAAAAATATGTTGACCTTCAATCATATTGCGGAAATATGATGGGAGTTAAAAATAAAAAAATGCTTGGGTTGGTTTCTGCGGCGGAAATGCTTGATATTGATATAGAAGGTATTCCGCGCCACAGGGCTGTCGGGGACAGTATTGTTTCGGCAAAGTGCTTAAAGGCGCTGTATGACGAAAAAGAATTTTCCTCTTATGTCCGTGACGCGGAGTGCGAAGAATTTTACGACAGGCTTAATTTCCACAATACCTACATTTCGGATATAGACAGCCCGTTGATTGATAAAAAAGAAATGTTTTTTGATTGTAATTTATGCGGCGCTCACACCGAAAGGCGTGAGGAATGGAAAGTGAAACACAGAGCCTTTTATTCCGAATTTGAATGTCTTTCTTGCGGAAATAAATTTAAGGGGAAAATATGTTTCAAACAAAAATACGACGGCGTAACTTTTACAAAAAGCATTTTGCCCCCGAAAAGTGACGGTGACGGAAACACGGAAAAATCGTAACAGGCAAGGGGTAAATTTTTGCAAATTAAATATAACAGAGCCATAATTAAGGCGGATAGGAGAGAAAGAAAAATGATAAGACAAATTTCAGATTCCGTAAAATACATAGGAGCGGACGATAAGGACTTGGACCTTTTCGAGAGTCAATACAAGGTACCCGACGGTATGTGTTACAATTCGTATGTGATTATTGACGAAAAAATTGCCGTTATGGATACGATTGACAGAAGAAAGACCGATGAATGGTTTGAAAATCTTGACAAGGTTCTTGACGGCAGAAAACCCGACTATCTTATTATAAGCCACATGGAACCCGACCATGCGTACAACATAGGCAAGGCTGCACTGAAATATCCCGAAATGAAACTGGTGGGAAATGCCAAAACATTTAAAATGCTGCCGCAGTTTTTTGATTTTGATTTTAAAGACAGAAACATAACAGTAAAGGAGGGTGAAACCCTCAGTCTTGGAAATCATAGCCTGACATTTTATATGGCGCCTATGGTACATTGGCCCGAGGTTATGGTTACATACGAGTCGAGCGAAAAAATCTTGTTCTCTGCCGACGGTTTCGGAAAATTCGGCGTTATAGATGCGGACGCGGACGACTGGGCATGTGAGGCAAGAAGATATTATTTTAACATTGTCGGTAAATACGGCGCTCAGGTTCAGGCACTGCTTAAAAAAGCGTCCTCTCTTGATATAAAAACAATATGCCCGCTGCACGGTCCTGTTCTTACGGATAATTTGGATTTTTATATCGGTCTGTATGACAAGTGGAGCAAGTACGAACCGGAAGATGACGGTATATTTATTGCTTATGCCTCGATTCACGGCAATACAAAAGCTGCCGCAGAAAAATTGTACGAAATTTTAAAATCAAAGACCGATAAGCCGGTAGTCATTACCGACCTTTCAAGAAGTGATTTGCACGAGGCTATAGAGGACGCTTTCCGTTACAGCAAAATGATAATGCTTGCGCCGACATACGACGGAGGAATTTTCCCGATTGTAAACGATTTCCTGCATCATCTGAAAATTAAGACATACAGAAACCGCAGGGTAGCGTTGGTTGAAAACGGTTCATGGGCTCCGATGGCGTGCAAAATTATGCGCGAATATTTTGAGGGTATGAAAGATATTGAAATAAGTCCGGTCACCGTGACAATACATTCTTCAATGAATAAGGAAACTGAAAAAGAGCTTGAAGAGCTTGCGGATTCTATGCTTTAATTCTGCCGTAATAATTGTTTGATAATTACAGCAATACGGAAAATCCCTAATCTGTCGCCTTGTCGGGCAAACAGTGATTTTGCCGGAGAATCGGCTTTTTATCTGAATCATTTTTCTTTTGGGGTATTATTGTTTTATTGACAATCTATTAGGGATATAGTATTATATTACTGCATAATACGGACGTGGAAACGGGCATTTCCGTATGTGCAATAATTAAACGGCTGCAATTTTTTGTTATAAAGTTTATTGAAGGGTGAACTGTAAACAAAAAACTGCGGCTGTTTTAATTTTTACTTTTTTACAAATGTAAACACAACTTGTATGACTAAAAAAATGTTTGTATACAATATATTGTTATGATGTGAGGTCATTCAGTTGTAAATATTAACATATAAAATAATAATTATTATTGATTTTTGTTTAGAGAAACGATAATTTTTCATTACACGGCAAAAAGGTTGACAAAACCAAAAAACAGCTATATATTTAAACCATAGTCAGACAAAATTAGGGTACAATAAACAATGAAATATTGTTGTATAAAAATAATTTTGCCGTATAGCAAAAAATATTCGTTATAATCGGTGTAAAAACCGTTATGTTTAATAAACGGTATTTTTGTTCGGTTGTGGACGGGTATTTATTATAAAATGAGGGGAGTTCTTCTTAAAATGGATACGAAAGACGTAAACGCTTGGAAAGGCTTTGAAGGGATTATTTGGAAGAAAGAAGTAAATGTAAGGGATTTTATTCAAAAGAATTACCGTCCTTATGACGGCGATTCGTCGTTCCTTGAGGGTCCGACGGAAGAAACAAATATATTGTGGAAAAAAGTTTGTGAATTGCAAAAAGAGGAAAGAGCCAAAGGCGGAGTGCTTGATATGGAAACAAAGGTTGTTTCCTCAATTACGGCTTACGGTCCCGGATATATTTGCGAAAACGGAAAAGAGCTTGAAAAAATTGTCGGATTACAGACAGACAAACCGCTGAAACGTGCATTTATGCCTTTCGGCGGAATCAAAATGGCGGAACAGGCTTGTGAAACCTACGGATATAAGCCCGACCCCGAACTGCATAAAATTTTTAACGAATATGTTACAACCCACAATCAGGGAGTGTTTGATGCCTATACTCCGGAAATGAAAAAGGTTCGTCACAACAAGATAATAACCGGTCTGCCCGATACCTACGGAAGAGGACGTATTGTAGGCGACTACCGCCGTGTTGCACTGTATGGTATTGATTATCTTATAGAGCGCAAAAAAGAGGACTTTAAAAATTGCGGCGACGGAACTATGACCGACGACGTTATCAGACTTCGTGAAGAAATTGCAAAGCAAATAAAGGCGCTTAACGAGATGAAAGTTATGGCGCAGTCATACGGATATGATATTTCTAATCCGGCACAAAACGCAAAAGAGGCTGTTCAGTGGTTGTATTTCGGCTATCTTTCCGCAATAAAAACACAAAACGGCGCGGCTATGTCTGTCGGAAGAGTTTCGACTTTTCTTGATATTTATATTCAGCGTGACCTTGATAACGGCGTGATTACGGAAAAGGAAGCGCAGGAGCTTATTGACCATTTGGTTATGAAATTCCGTATTGTAAAGTTTGCCCGTGTTCCGTCATATAACCAGCTTTTCTCAGGAGATCCCGTATGGGCAACATTGGAGGTTGCCGGAACAGGATGCGACGGACGTTCAATGGTTACAAAAAACGATTTCCGCTTTTTGCATACTCTTGAAAATATGGGACCTTCTCCGGAGCCGAATCTTACAGTGCTTTATTCGTCCTCACTTCCCGAAAACTTTAAGAAGTACGCTTCAAAGATTTCAATTGAAACAAGCTCAATACAGTATGAGAACGACGACGTTATGAAACCCGTATGGGGCGATGACTACTCCATTTGCTGTTGTGTTTCCGCAACGCAAACGGGTAAGGAAATGCAGTTCTTCGGAGCAAGGGCAAACCTTGCAAAGTGCTTGCTTTACGCTATGAACGGCGGTGTGGACCTTAAAACCCGTGAGCAGGTAGGACCTGCATACAGACCTATCACTTCGGAGTACCTTGATTATGATGAAGTTGTCGAAAGCTATGAAAGAATGATGGATTGGCTTGCGGGACTGTATGTAAATACGCTGAACCTTATTCAGTATATGCACGACAAGTATTATTACGAGTCTGCTGAAATGGCTCTTATAGATACCGACGTTCGCCGTACCTTTGCGACGGGTATTGCAGGATTTTCGCACGTTGTCGATTCGCTCAGCGCAATAAAATATGCAAAGGTTAAGCCGATAAGAGATGAAACCGGTATTATATGCGATTTTGAAACAGAGGGTGATTTCCCGCGTTACGGAAATGACGATGACCGTGCGGACGATATAGCCGTATGGCTCCTTAAAACTTTCCTTGAAAAAATAAAGAAACATCACACATACAGAAATTCCGAACCGACCACCTCAATTCTTACGATAACATCAAATGTTGTTTACGGTAAGGCAACAGGACCTATGCCGGACGGAAGAAAATGGGGCGAACCTCTTGCACCGGGAGCAAACCCGAGCTACTCGGCAGAAAAGAACGGACTTCTTGCATCGCTCAATTCCGTTGCAAAACTGCCTTATCATTGGGCTCTTGACGGTATTTCAAACACTCAGACCATTAACCCCGACGCAATAGGTCATACGCAGGAAGAACGTGTAAACAATCTTATTCAGGTACTTGACGGTTACTTTGACCAAGGCGCACATCACTTAAATGTAAATGTGTTCGGCAAAGAAAAGCTCATTGACGCTATGGAACACCCCGAAAAGGAAGAATATGCGAACTTTACCATAAGGGTATCGGGCTATGCTGTTAAGTTTATTGACCTTACCCGTGAACAGCAGTTGGACGTTATTTCGCGTACCTGCCACTCGGTTCTTTGATAATATGTCGGATAAAGATATAAACGGGCATATTGGATATGTCCATTCATTGGAGAGTTTTGCGCTTGTTGACGGACCCGGAGTGCGTTTTGCGGTATTTCTCAGCGGATGCAAAATGCGGTGCAAATTTTGTCATAATCCTGAAACGTGGAAAGACAGCGGAGAAAAATGGACGGCGCAGGATTTGTACAATCATATAAAACGGTATAAGCGTTATTGGAAAAACAACGGCGGAATAACCGTAAGCGGAGGAGAGCCGTTGTTGCAGACCGAGTTTGTCACGGAGCTTTTCGGTTACGCAAAGAAAGAAAATGTTCACACGGCGCTTGACACATCGGGTCAGCCGTTTATTTCGGAGGGTGAATATTTAATTAAATTCAAAGCTCTTGCAGAAGTTACCGACCTGTTTATACTTGACCTTAAAATGATGGATTCACGCGGTCACAAGGAATTAACAGGTTTTGACAATGCAAATATACTTCAAATGGCGGTCTGGCTTTCCGAACACGGCAAGCGTATGTGGATAAGGCACGTTCTTGTGCCCGGATTAACCGATGATGAAAATGACCTTATTGCTATGAATAAATTCATAAGAGGGTTAAAAACGGTTGACCGAGTTGAGGTTTTGCCTTATCATACGCTCGGTGTCCCCAAATGGGAAATGCTCGGTATAAAGTATCCTTTGAATGGTGTACCTGTTCCCACGGATGAACAGGTAAAAAAAGCCGAAGAAATATTATGTTCCACCTTAAGCCCTTAAAAAGGTTTAAGGTGGAATTTTTTAAAAACTTATGCCGTAAGGCTTGCGCGAAATTTTTAGTTTTGGGAACGAAAACTAACGCCGCGCGAATGTAGTTTTTGTTTGCAGTACGAGTGAACGGAGCGAATGATAGTTAAGGGCTCCGCCCTTAAAAACCCGCCAAAGGCTCTGCCTTTGGAATCTGCAAGCCTTTGAAAAGGCTTGACCGAAACTTTTGATTTTGGGAACGGAAACTTATGCCGCGCGAATGTACTTATCGCTCGCAGTACGAGCGAACGGAGTGAGCGACAGCGCGAATTGAGAGCGCAGGCACTGCGCATTTTCGCCCGCCTTTTTTAAAAGGCGGCA
>CANQBK010000043.1 GCA_947589485.1 uncultured Clostridia bacterium
TGGGTACATAAACTAACGCCGCGCGAACGTAGTTTTGGTTTGCAATACGAGCGAACGGAGTGAGCGACAACGCGAATTGAGAGCGCAGGCACTGCGCCGCGAATCGCCTGCGCCGGCTCGGCGCCTTGACCGAAACTTTTAATTATGGGTACATAAACTAACGCCGCGCGAACGTAGTTTTGGTTTGCAATACGAGCGAACGGAGTGAGCGACAACGCGAATTGAGAGCGCAGGCACTGCGCCGCGAATCGCCTGCGCCGGCTCGGCGCCTTGACCGAAACTTTTAATTATGGGTACATAAACTAACGCCGCGCGACTGTACTTATCTCTTGCAGTACGAGCGAGCGGAGCGAGCGATAACGCGAATTGAGGGCGCAGGCACTGCGCCGCGCTTAGCATAAAATCGGCTGAATTTGCTGTTCGTGAAGAGCGTATTCAAGAGCGGACGGTATAAGCTCAAAATCCGCAACAAGTGAATTTGGCTTTCTTGCGGGATTGTCCTGTGTAAAAGGTACAAAATAAAAATGGCGTGTATTAAGCAGTTTTCCTATATTTTGTGCAGAAGCTCCCAAAGCATCGTTTGTTGCGATTGAAATTAGTACGGGTTTTGACTGCCTGATATGCGACTTGACTGCCATAGTAACAGGTGTGTCGGTTATGGCATTTGCGAGCTTTGCCGCAGTGTTGCCCGTACAAGGTGCAACAAGCATAATGTCGGTCATATTTTTCGGACCTATCGGTTCGGCTCCCTCAATTGTACTTATTACTTTTCTTCCGCAAATTGATTCGGCTTTGTCAATAAAATCCTTTGCCGCTCCAAAACGGGTGTCTGTGCGAAATACGTTAAACGACATTATGGGTATAAGATCATAGCCTATATTTTTCAGTTTTTCCATCTGCTTGAAGGCTTTTGAAAATGTACAGTAAGAGCCGCACATAGCAAAGCCTACTGTTATGCCGGTCATAGGTTTTCCTCCTTGATGATGTTGTAAACGGCATTTTTGATGATTATTCCTGAGGTACGAGGTGCAACCCTGCCCGGCAGTGACAGGGCGCGAATTGCTTTGATATTCAGCCTTTCGGCGGCTTCAAAATCTACTCCGCCCGGAAGCGATGCAAGATCCGTTACAATCGCGCCGCAGGCTGTGTGTGCAAGTGTATGCGCGTCAAATATCATTTCAGGTATTGTGTTGAATATCAAATCATAACCTTTGCCCAAATCCGACGTCATAACTGCTTTCATTCCGCATGAACGTATAAATGCCAAATCTTTGAGTTTTCTTGCGCTTACCGTTACGTCAGCGCCGAGCCCTTTCAGCATTTGGGACAGTATACGTCCTATTCTGCCATAGCCTGCCACAAGACACCGTGATGAGTTTATAGTTCCTTCGTACTCACGCATAGCATATTCTATTGCCCCTTCGCTTGTAGGGACGGCGTTTTCCACGGCAAATTCTTCACGGCTGCCGTAATCGTATATATTTTCATAGCTGTATGGGATTACGTTTTTTATACCGACAAATAAGGGCTTGCCGTCAAAGCGTGTAAAAAAATTGCTGTCGATTTTTATTGTTTCCGACGAGAACGGAGCGTTGAGGGTTTTTCCGTCTTTGGAAACCGGCAAAGGCATAATAAACGCGTCGCACTGCTTTAATATTGCGTCAAGCTCCATATATTCAATTCCGAGCGTATTGTCGCATTTGTCAAATCCGTACAGATATACGCCGTAACCGTCATCGGCAATAGACCTTGCACAATAAAGCTGACGTTTGTCACCTCCGATAATACCGAAGTTGTTTATATTAACCATACATTGTACCCCCAAAGGTATATGGAATTAACAAATAATCATCTGTCTATACATAATATGAAAATGAAAATAAACTTGTTAACCAAAACAGTACCTAATATATTTGTTTAAATTTAGCCGAGCCGACACAGGTAATTTGCTATGTCTGAAAATAAAAATATTGTTTATATTCACATAGTTAAAAGTTTCGGTCGTACCTTTGGTAAAATTAAAGATTCATTAACCTATGAAAGGATAGAAAATATGAATATTGTAAAAATTGTCATTACGGGCGGACCGTGCGGTGGAAAAACCACGGCTCTGGAACATATAAAAAAAATATTTTCCGAAAAGGGCTGGACGGTTCTTTTTGTTCCTGAAACGGCAACCGAACTTATTAATACCGGAGTGACCCCATTAAGCTGTAAGAATAATATGGAGTTCCAATGTGGGCTTATGAGGCTTCAGCTTGAAAAAGAAAGAGTATATATGAGAGCCGCTCTCGGAATGAGGACGGATAAGGTTCTTATTGTTTGCGACAGAGGGGCAATGGATAACAAGGCATATATGGGCGAGGACGAATTTAATCGGGTGCTTTCGGAGCTTGATGAAAACGAAACGAACCTGCGCGACAGATATGACGCTGTATTTCACCTTGTTACAGCGGCAGACGGAGCCGAAAGTTATTATTCCTATGCAAATAATTCGGCACGGTATGAAGATATAAATACGGCAAGGGAGGTAGACCGTAAGATTATTTCCGCTTGGGTGGGACATTCTCACCTTAGAATTATCGATAATTCAACAGGATTTGATAAAAAAATCGAAAGACTTATAGAGCAGATAATTTCATTTGTGGGTGACCCTGAGCCTATTGAAACGGAAAGAAAATATCTTGTTGAAATTCCCGATGTAAATATGCTTGAAAAAACGGGATTTTGCCGAAAGGTCAATATCTCACAATCATATCTTAACTACCCCGACGGGACATATTTCCGTATTCGTAAACGAGGCTGCGGCGAAAATTACATATATATAAAAACGGTCAAGAAAAAAATAAATGATTTAAAACGTGTAGAGATTGAAACAAGGTTGACAAAGGACGAATACAACGCTTTGCTTAACGATGCGACAGCACAGAAATATACCCTGAACAAAGTCCGCTACTGCATTGTATATAAAAATCAGTATTTTGAACTTGATGTTTTCCCGTTTATGAAAGATACGGCGCTGCTCGAAATAGAGCTTATTCACGGCAGCGAGAAAATCGACTTTCCGCCGTATATAAAAATTATTCGGGAAGTGACCTTTGATGATGAATATAAAAATTACAATATTGCGAAAAGGCTTAGTGCCGAAACGTAATTTTCATTTAAGCTGAATAGCAGTAACGAGGACAGGCTAATCGCAAATGGAATACGAGCAGCCTGTCCCGTTTTCTGATTGTTTATATGTATCTGAAGATGTCAACAAACAGCCGTCCTTTTTTGCTTTTGCCGACGGCTTCCACAACTTCGATTTTTCCTTTTCCGTGAAATGAAATTTTATCTCCGCTTTTTATTTCTTTGGAGGTATTGTCACACATAAGCCAATTTACGGATACGGCGCCCTTTTTGATAAATTCGGCTGCCTTTGTCCGTGACAGTCCGAAACATTCCGCACAAATACCGTCAAGCCGCATAGAGCTTACATTAATACGTTCTTTTACCTTTTTTGGTTTTTCAAGTTCTGAAAATTCCGAGCGGCACAGAACAATATTATAACGGCTTGTTTTTTTGAGGTTAAGCTCAATATAAGATGAAACCGTATTGTGGCAAAAAAATTGTGCGGAACCGTTGTGTGCGTTAATATCTCCTATCGTTTCGCGTTTTATTCCAAGACCCGTAAGGGAGCCGAGTACGTCACGGTGAGATATTACGGCGTTGGGGTCGGTGGCTTTAAGAGAATACATTGCAATCGGAGCGCCGTCATCAACAGCATATTCTTGTGTGCATACACGGCAAAGTCTCCGTTCGGCTTCGGGGTATCCGCCGACAAATTCTATGCAGCCGTAAAATTCCGAAATTTTTGAAAGCAGTGCTTGTTCCGCAGGCGTAAGAAAATATGAATACAAAACAGAGTATGTTTTTTCGCTTTTACGGATTATGTCGTTTATCTTTCTTATTAAAATTTTTTCGTTGTCATCGTTTGTATATTTTGAGGCAAAGTCCATAATGTTCAATCCATTCTTTTGTTTTTATATTAAGTATATCATATTTTTTCGGAAATTGCTTTTCAATAAAGGATAATATTTATTTGCGGTCAAATTAGCGATAATGAAATTAAATTTCACTTGACTTAATAAGAAAAATATAGTACAATAACACTATCGTGTCAATTGTATATTGATATGCTTGTGTAGCACAGTTGGTAGTGCAGCTCATTCGTAATGAGCAGGTCGCAGGTTCGAGTCCCGTCACAAGCTCCATATTTACGTCCGATTTTTCGGGCGTTTTTTTGTATCTATAATATTTTTGTGGAGCGGCTAACGCATTATTCGTTTAAATACTGCATTATTTGATATATTTTTCTCTTTTTGTGAATTTTAAACAATATTTTAATTGCTATTTACAATTCAATATTATATACTAAAATATATTGATATTTAATCAGCAAGAAACTTACGCCGCAGCGGTCATACGGACGGCGTAGGGGATATATAGCCGATGTTTCTTAAAAACAGGAGGAGATTTTTAATGAAAAGGACTGCGATTGCCGCTGACAGCAACAGCGGAATTACACAAAAAGCTGCCAAAAAGCTGGGAGCATATATTTTGCCGATGACTTTTTTTGTTAACGGCGTACAGCATTATGAGGGCGTTGACCTTAAACAGGAAGATTTTTACGAGCTTATGTCAGATTCAAAAACAACAGTTGCAACTTCACAGCCGTCACCGTCAGAGCTTCAGGACTTTTGGAGAAATATACTTAAAGAATACGATGAATTAGTTTATATACCTATGTCGTCAGGATTGAGCAATTCGTGTACGACCGCATCACTTTTGGCAAGAGATTTCGGCGGCAGGGTACACGTTGTAAATAACCAGCGTATATCCGTAACTCAATATCAATCTGTTGTTGACGCATTGAATATGGCTGAAAAAGGAAAGACCGGTGAGCAGATAAAGTCGGTACTTGAAAGCGATAAATTTGAATCAAGCATTTATATAACCGTAAACAAGCTCGATTATCTTAAAAAAGGCGGCAGGGTCACACCTGCCGGAGCGCTTATCGCAAATGTTATGAACCTTAAACCCGTTCTTCAAATTCAGGGAGAAAAGCTCGACGCCTGTGCAAAATGCCGAGGAATAAAGTCGGCAAAAGAAAAGATGCTTGAGATGATGCACAAGGATTTTGACAACAGATTTAAAGACATTGTTGACAGCGGCAATATGTCGCTTCTGTATTCGTATTCCGATATAACACGAGCCGAGGCGGAACAGTGGAAAAAGGAAATAGAAAAGTCCTTTCCCGGCTTTAAGGTTGAGGGAGCGCCTTTGTCGTTGAGCATAGGCTGTCATATAGGTCCCGGCTCTTATGCTGTTGCTTGTTCAAAGATTTCAAAATAAAATAATATATACATAAATATTGACAAAAATATGATTGGATATTATAATATTAATAAAGAGGGTTATTTTTTGATTTTAGAATAAAAACTTGTTATTTTAATATCATTTTATACTGTTCTGTTTCCGAAAACTTTTGACACCGAGTACCGTTAATAAAGAAAGGAAATTTTAATATGCAGCGTGAAGAATTTATGAGCTTAAAGGAAACAGGTCAAAAGGGTGATTTTCTCCTTCCGTATTTGGTATGTAAAACCGTACTTCCCGATTTTTACACGACGTTTCCGATGCATTGGCATAAAGAAATGGAGATAGTTTATCTTGAGGAAGGTGAACTTGATGAGTGTATAGACCTTGAAAGCTATCACATAAAAAAGGGCGATATTGTTTTGATAAACCCTTGCGTGCTTCATTCATTTAAACAGCACGAAGATGTAAGATCCGTGTTCAAAACAATATTATTTGATTTTAATATGCTGACGGGCAACAATACCGATGCCTGTTCAATAAAATATTTTACACCGCTGATTGAAGGAAGATATATTTCACCTATTGTTATTTCACCCGACTCCGCACATTATGAGGAACTGCTCGGAACAGTCAAAAATCTTATAGACCTATACTGTACAAAACCTGCTTTTTTTGAAATAAAGCTGCGATCCGAGCTGTACGACCTTTTCTATATACTTTTTAAATATTATTTTATACCCGATTTCCACGAAACAACGATAAAGGATAATACAACAAAAAGCATAAAAACAATTTTGGATTATATCAGCGAAAATTATATGAAACCTATAACAATTGATGAACTTGCCGATATTGTAAGGTTGAGCAAACATTATTTTATGCGCTTTTTCAAAAAGTATATGGGTATGACCTGCATAGAATATATAAATGATTATCGTCTTAATGTTGCGACAAATCTTTTGCTTACAACGGATATGCAGATCACCGAGATTTCGGAGTCGATAGGTATTACAAACCTGTCTTATTTTAATCGTATATTTAAGAAAAAATACCGTATGACTCCCAAGGAGTACCGCAGCAGCGTACATAAAATTTGACATACGGCACATTTTGCATCACGCAGACACTGCGCCGCAGTATGATATTACAGGCTCGGTACGTTATATTTGCTGTTATATTTTGTTTCCTATTGACGTATACAATAAAAAATTGTATTATATTAAAAGATAACGGAAAATGCAAGGAACGGGAGCAGTAGCATTGTCCCCTGCGTTCAGAGAGCTGTTGTTCGGTGCGAAACAGCCGCAGTACAATGTGAAGTAGTCCGGGAGCGGTTTTGCCGAACCGATTCGGTAAGCAAAAACGGCAGCCGACCGTTATATCGGCAGTATTCGATGTGCTTTGTAACATCAGATATGCGGTATTCCCATACCGTATTTTAAAGAGTGGTACAGCGAGGCTTACGTTTATTACGCTTCGTCTCTTTGGTTCAAAGAGATGAGGCTTTTTTGTTATTAAATATGTATTTATCATAATTTTATACTACGGAGGTTTTATTATGCAGCTTACAGGAGCGGAAATTATCGCCGAATGTCTTTTGGAGCATGGGGTCGACACCGTTTTCGGGTATCCCGGAGGAGCCGTACTCAATATTTATGATGCTCTTTATAAATACAGCGATAAAATCACACACATTCTTACGTCACACGAACAGGGTGCTGCCCACGCGGCGGACGGTTATGCCAGAACAACGGGAAAATGCGGCGTTGTTATTGCAACGTCCGGTCCCGGTGCGACAAATTTGGTCACCGGTATTGCGACAGCTTATATGGACTCTATACCTATGGTCGCAATTACAGGTAATGTATCAAACGATCTTTTGGCGCGCGACAGCTTTCAGGAGGTCGATATATGCGGTATAACTATGCCGATTACAAAGCATAATTTCATAGTTAAAGATATAAACGATCTTGCGAATGTTATACGCAAGGCGTTCAGGATAGCTTTATCGGGACGTAAGGGTCCGGTTCTTATTGATATTCCGAAAGATGTTACCGGCGCAAAATGCGAGTATATTTACGAAAAGCCGAAAGAGATAACGAATAAGCTCGTGTCGGGTGAACAGGACTTTTTAAATGCGGCGAAAGTGATAAACAGCGCAAAGCGTCCCATAATTTATATGGGCGGCGGAGTGATAAGTGCTGATGCGGAAAAAGAGCTTCTCGAATTTGCCGAAAAAATCGACTGTCCCGTTGCAACTTCAATAATGGGTCTTGGAGGTTTTCCGTCGTCGCACAGATTGTTTATGGGTACGATCGGTATGCACGGCGGTTATGAAACGGGCAAGGCAACGGACAATGCGGATATTATTATTACTGTCGGTGCAAGATTTTCGGACCGTGTTGCCGGAGATCGTGAGAAATTCGGTAAAGACGCTTCAATAATACAACTTGACATTGACAAAGCCGAAATAAACAAAAACGTAAAGATAAATTATTCACTTATAGGGGATCTTAAAGATACTCTTGCGGGACTTACAAAGGCTGTTAATGCCGCAAAACACGTTGAATGGACAAAACAGGTCGAGCAATGGGGCAAAAATTCCTCCGTTTCACAAACACCTGATTCCGATATATATGCACATCCTTACCATATTATAGACGAGGTTCGCAATCTGACGAATGATGACGATATTATCGTTACCGACGTAGGTCAACACCAGATGTGGGTGTCGCAAAGGTACCGCTTTGAAAAGCCGAGAACATGGTGTACATCGGGAGGACTTGGTACAATGGGGTACGGCTTAGGTGCGGCAATCGGCTCTGCAGTTGCAAACCCGAAAAAACGCATCGTTCTTTTTACGGGCGACGGCAGTTTCCATATGAACCTTAACGAGCTTGCAACGGTACGTTCGTACAATCTTCCGATAGTGGTTATTGTTATGAATAACACTGTTCTCGGTATGGTAAGGCAGTGGCAGAAGCTTTTTTACGGAAGGCGTTTTTCGCAGACGGATCCTCACAGGAAAACGGATTTTGCGCGGCTTGCGGAATCCTTTGGGGTTTGCGGTATGAGGATAAACAACGATTCCGAGGCGGCGGAAGTCCTGAAAGAGGCATTCGCATTAAATGCCCCCACGGTAATAGATTGCCGAATATCGCCGGACGAAAATGTACTTCCGATGATACCGCCCGGCAAAACGGTTGACGATATGATTACTGAAATGGAGTGACATAAAATGATTCATAAGCAAATTATCGGTCTTTTGGTACACAATCACCCCGGCGTACTGCTAAGAATAACCAGTCTTTTTACACGCCGCGGCTTTAATATAGACAGCCTGACTGTCAGCCCCGCAGGAATAGACGGTTATTCAAGAATGACGATACGCATTAACGGAAACGACGATCAGGTAGAGCAGTTTATTAATCAGATGATGAAGATCGTCGATGTAAAAAAAGCGGAGATACTTCCGGAAGATACGTCGGCGGTATCCGAACTGATACTTATAAAAGTAAATTATGACAATACAAATCCCAACCTTGTTCTTGACGTTACCTCCGCTTATCACGCTTCACTTGTGAATATCGGGAAAAATTCAATGACGTTCCGTGCTGCGGGAACTCCCGGCGAAATTGACAGAATGGTAAGCGAACTTACAAAATACGGTATTCTTGAAATGGCACGCACGGGTATTGCCGCTCTTGAAAAAGGCGACGCCTGTCTTGCCGATATACAATGACGGTTATTCCTCCGGCTGTTTTGCAGTGTCGGAGGAATTTTTTGTGTCAAATTTAATTGAGCCGCTTTTTAGTGTTAACAATGACCGATTTTGTTGTATTCAAAAATATTGATTTTAATTTCGTGCAATGATATAATAAAATAGCAGAGAATTGTATTCTTGGCGAAAACGGTTTTAATGTAAAATATTTTTATATTAAGGTCATAATGATTATAATAATTTGTGTGTTCTGTTTTGCCGATAAAAGCGTACCGGTATGAATTTGGAGAGTGAAATAAATGAATGTAGGCGAAGGTATCAATAAAGAGGAGATAGTAAGGAAAACCAAAAACAATCGAAAGCGCAATGTTTTTATAATTGCCGCAGTGCTTATTATTCTTGCGATTGTAACCGTATTTTCTTATTTTGTTATTACCAACCGCATTATTGATAATTCCACATATAATATGGAGGAGCTTGCAAAGCACGACGAGCAGGCGATACTTACAAGCATTAACAACAGGTGGGATACGCTTAATGGTATTGCGAACAATATCAAGCAAAAAAAATGCAAGGATACCGAGGAGCTGTTGTTGGAGCTTAACTCTTCAAAAGGTCTTATGGACTGCCTAAGGCTTACTTTGATTGCCGATAACGGCGACATACTTAGCAGCAATATGAGTATTACAAACAATAAGGAAATTTTGGACCGTTACAAAAGCTCGGGAGATAAATTCATATACAGAAGAGATTATCTTGAGGCACGTCTTGAGGGCAAAAGTGAAGTCCTGATTTTGGGCATAAAGATTACGCCTTTTAAGGTTGAAAACAGAACATACTCATACATCGTTTGCAGAATGGACATTGACGCACTTCAGGACGAACTTAAAATAGACAGCTATGACGGTCAGGGTTACAGCAGCGTTATTGACCAAGAGGGAAATTACATAGTTAATATTGATAAAGACCATAATGAACATTCAAGAGAAAATTTTTATAAGGAACTTACCGATGACGGTCTTAGCGGCAGCGATACCGTGGAAGATATAAAGGAGAAAATAAAAAACGAAAAGAGCTTTTTTATTACTCACAAAAAAGATAACGATACCCGCATTATGACGTTTACGCCTTTGTCGGATATAGACTGGTATTTTGTAATGTCGGTTCCTAAATCGGTTTTTGAAAAGCAAAGTCTTTCGCTTATAATGATTTTTGTGGGACTTATGGTTGTTGTGCTGCTTGCAGCCATAATGATAGTCGCAATATTGATTCAAAAGCGTTCCAAAATGCTGGATATAGAGATAAAGCACAGAGAAAAATTGTCCGAGGCTCTTTCTCTTGCGGAACAGGCAAACAAAGCGAAAACAACGTTCCTCAACAATATGTCTCACGATATTCGTACACCTATGAATTCCATTATAGGATTTACCGCTTTGGCAATTACGCACATTGACAACAAAGAAAGAGTTAAGGACTATCTTACAAAGATTTCACATTCGTCGAACCACCTCTTGTCGCTTATAAATGACGTGCTGGATATGAGCCGTATAGAGTCGGGTAATGTCAGCATTGAAGAAAATCCCGAAAATATTGCGGAAATACTCCACAATATATGCAACATCATTCAAGCCGACATTCATTCAAAGCAGCTTGAGCTTTTTGTCGATACAATAAATGTTACCGACGAAAATATTTATTGCGACAGGCTGCGTTTGAATCAAATACTTTTGAACCTTATTTCAAATTCGATGAAATTTACAAAGCCCGGCGGTACAATATCAATAAAAATATCCCAAAAACCTGTTTCGCGTGAAGGATACGGAAAGTATGAGTTCAGAATAAAAGATACGGGTATCGGTATGAGCAAGGAGTTTATCAAAAATATTTTTGAACCGTTTGCAAGGGAACGTACCTCTACCGTAAGCAGAATACAGGGAACCGGTCTTGGAATGGCAATTACTAAAAATATAGTAAATATGATGGGCGGTACGATAGAGGTAAACAGCGAAGAGGGCAAAGGTACCGAATTTATAGTTAATGTTGAGTTTAAATTGCAGGCTAACCACAAAGAATTTGAGGTAATAAAAGAACTTCAGGAACTGCGTGCTTTGGTAATAGACGATGACCTTGACACTTGCCAAAGCGTGTCAAGAATATTGCGCCAACTCGGTATGAGGTCTGAATGGACAATGTACGGAAAAGAGGCTGTTGCACGGACTGAGGAAGCAATCGAGCTTGGGGACAGATACGAGGTATATATTATAGACTGGCTTATGCCGGATATGAACGGCATAGAAACTGCCAGACGCATACGCAAAATTGTCGGTGACGACGCCCCGATTATAATTCTTTCGGCTTACGATTGGGGAGATATAGAGGAAGAAGCAAAAAATGCGGGCGTGACCGATTTTATAAGCAAACCGCTTTTTGCGTCCGATTTGCACCATACGTTAATGAAGGTTTGCGGTAAGGCTGAAGAACCCGAGAAAAAGGAAGAAACCGTTCGTGAAGATTTTAAGGGTAAAAGGATACTGCTTGCCGAAGATCTTGAATTGAACCGCGAGATTGCGACTGTTATTCTTGAAGAAGCCGGATTTACCGTCGAATCGGCGAAGGACGGCAAGGAAGCCTATGAAATGGTCAAAAATTCCAAACCCGGTTGGTATGACCTTATACTTATGGATATACAGATGCCGGTTATGAACGGCTATGATTCGACTAAAGCCATAAGAAAGCTCGATAATAAAAAATTAGCTGACATTCCGATAATAGCTATGACTGCCGATACATTTGTTGAGGATCAGAAAATTGCAATGGAATCCGGAATGAACGGTCACCTTGGAAAGCCTATTGATATAGCTTTGTTAATGGATACCTTAGCCGATATTTTCGATAAGAATCAAGGAGAGGTATGATGAAAAGATTAATAAGCGTTGTTTTATCTGCAATTATTCTCTTGGGGCTTTTTGTTGGCTGTAAACAGGAACCGGAAAAGAAAAATATCACAATAAATATTAAAACCTCTGTTATTTCAATGAATGAGGTTTTGGACCCAAGCGTAAGAGATTCGTACTCTTTTTTAAAGAAAGCCACCGAGGACTTTTGTAAGCAATACAAAGATGCGAACGTAAAAGTTAACCTGTCACAGTTTGAAAACACGGAAGCGGACAATGCTATTGCCGGTTGTTTTAATACCGACTCTGCGACAGATGTTATTTACAGCGAATACATAAATATATCGGATTATATATATTCCGGCAATATTGTCCCTTTGGACGATATATTGACCGACAATATAAAAAACGACATAAAGGAGGGATTTTGGAGAACTGCAGTCGTAGACGGAAAAACATATATGATACCGTTCCTGAATATCCAGAATACGCTGAGCTATAACAAGGATATGTTCCGTGAGGCGGGGCTTGAACGTTTTATAAGCAATGAAGATAAAATACAAAGTTGGACATTGGACGAATGGGACGTTATACTTGAAACGCTCAGGGAAAAACTTCCCAAAACATCGTATCCTATGATGATGTATGCGGCAAACATAGACGGAGACGCACATATTATGACCTTGCTGCATAGCAGAGGCTGTAAATTTTTTGATGAAAACAGAAATATCCAAATTAACACTCCGGAGGGAATCGCAGCTCTTCAGTGGATAAAAGAATGCAGCCAAAAAAAATATTTTCCGCCAAACTCGGAGTCGTTGACGCTGCTTGACAACTATAAAATGTTTATAAACGGTCAGCTTGCAATATATGTGACCAACACTGCGCGAGCACCCGATTACGAAAAAAACGGTTTGGACATAGGATATGTAAATTTTCCGTCGGCTGACGGTAAAGGTTACAGCAATCACTTTATAACCGGTTTTTCTGTATTTGACAACGGTGACGAGGAAAAAATAAAAGTTTCCAAGGATTTTATTAAATACATATATGAAAGCAAATGGCTGGATTATTGTGCGGAAAGTATGCCCGCAAGCAAAAGCGTGTCAAAAAAATATGACGTTAAGTTGAACCATATTGATAAATATATTGAAAATTCAAATACATCTGTTATAATCGTAAATAACAACCCGAACTGGCACGGTGTAAGAGAGGCTTTTTGCCGTAATATACAGGAGCTTTTGTACGGGGAAAAGTCTGCGGAACAGGTAGCGAAAAATATTGATTCGGAATGTAATGCTGAAATTGAGAAGGGAAGAAAAAAAGTGTCATTACATAGTTAGCGTGGTGTTATAATTGTCGCTTAATTTTAAGATTAGTAAAAATATAAGAAAGAGGGCTGCTTTATGGATTTATTTGAGGAATTGAGAGGTTTGGGAGTAAATATTGACGAAGGTTTGAACCGTTTGGGAGGTAATGAAGCTCTTTATAAAAGATTGCTCGGCACTTTTACAAAGTCAATAAAAAGTTATTCATTAAATCCCGATTTTGGCAGTGATGAATATGTTGAAATTACAGAAAAAGCTCACGCAATAAAGGGAGTATCCGGAAATCTTTCGATTACACCGATTTACGAAGCGTATTCGCAAATTGTAAGCCTTATGCGATGCGACCAACCGGACAAGGCTAAAGATGTTTTAAAAAATGTTTTGCCCGTGCAGGATAAGATAGTTAATTGTATTGAAAAGTATATGTGATAAATGTTTTTCTGTAAAAATTCGGAGGAGAAAATGAATAAAGATAAAACTATATTGATAGTTGACGATATGGAAATTAACCGAATGATTCTTGCCGAGATTTTTAAGGATAATTATAATATAATTGAAGCATGTGACGGAAAACAGGCGATTGATGTTATAAACGCCGTTCCCGATATTTCGGCAGTTCTTTTGGATATGGTTATGCCCGGAGTTGACGGACTCGGTGTATTGAAAGAAATGAACAAAAAAGGAAAAATAAAACTTATTCCCGTATTTCTTATTACAGCGGCGGAAGATGAAAAGATGCTGTTGGAAGGCTATAATTTGGGAGCCGTTGATATAATACAGAAGCCGTTTATGCCTCATTTCCTTAAGCATAGAATCAATAATGTTATTGAGCTTTACGGTCATCGTAATGAATTGGAAAAAATAGTAGGCGAACAAGTCGAGCGCCTTAACAGTATGAATAAATCTATGATAGAGATTCTTGCCACGGCGGTCGAGTTCAGGGATTGCGAATCCGGCGAGCATGTAAGGCGTATATGCAATCTTACAAGGCTGTTAATGACGGAGGTAAGCAACAGGTATCCCGAATACTATTTGCCGGAACCGGAAATAGAAAAGGTCGTAACATCATCTATATTGCACGATATGGGAAAAATCGCCATACCTGACAGTATCCTTAATAAACCGGGCAAACTTACAAAAGAAGAATTTGAGATAATGAAACAGCATACGGTAAGAGGATACGAGTTTTTACGTCAGTTTCCGAATGTTATGGACGAGGGTATATTTAATTATAGCTGTGATATTTGCAGGCATCATCACGAGCGGTGGGACGGCAGAGGCTACCCCGACGGATTAAGCGGAGATGATATTTCCATTTGGGCGCAGGTCGTGTCGGTTGCCGATGTTTACGATGCACTTACGTCGGAAAGAGTTTATAAGAAAGCATTCAGCCACGATACTGCCGTAAAAATGATAAAGAATGGTGAATGTGGAACCTTCAATCCCAAAATTATTGAGGTATTTGAAGATATAATGAATAGAACATAAATATATGATAAAACGGGGAATGTACAATTGATTTTGTTGTGCATTTTCCGTTTTTCTGTTATGGGAAAATTTTGGAGCGGCATATTATTTGATATTTTAAAAATCAAAGTTCAAGAGTATTTTCAAGAGTATTTTTTAAAGGTTATAATTGAATTTATATATCAATTGTTAACTTTAATAAAAATATTAGGTTGACAATATGAAATGGATATTATATAATATTGTTAACTTGTTAAGGATATTTAAGTTTACAATTGGAGGAAAAAATTATGAATGAAATGAATGTGCAAAATTCAACAAAAGGAAAAAAGTCGGCTTTGACGGACCTTATTTATATCGCAATGTTTACTGCACTGATAGTCGTGTGTTCAAAAATTTCGGTTCCGCTCGGTCCCGTGCCGTTTACGCTCCAAACAATGGGAGTATTTATTACTGCCGCAATGCTTGGCTGGAAACGTGGAACAATAAGCGTTATTTTATATATAGTAATGGGACTTGTGGGTATCCCCGTATTTTCGCAGTCTTCAGGTTTTAGCGGAGGTATGGGCGCTTTGGCTTCACCGACTTTCGGGTATATAATCGGATTTATCCTTACTGCTTTGGTTGTTGGTTTGTCCGAAAAATTTTTCGGCAAAAAAATTATTCCCTTAATCATATCTATGGCTTTGGGTGAAATTTTGTGTTATGTAATAGGAACAATATGGTTTATGTTTATTTACAATATGAGAGGGGAAAGTATGGACGTGTTGACCGCACTTCAGCTTTGCGTATTTATGTTTATTATTCCCGATATATGTAAAATAGCGGTTTCATCAATTATTGTAAACAGACTGGATAAAATTGTAAAATTATAATTGATAAATTTGACCCTAGCAATTTGTATGTAATATTGACAGCTTTTATATGCCTGCCGCAAATACAGTTTCTTTCAAGATTTTTTTATTGATAAGCTCCTCCGTGTTTTGAACTGCTCCAAATTGTACAGACAGCACAAAAGCCCCCTGTGGTAGGGGATATTAAGATTTAAGCAACGAACTGACTTCGCAATTCAAGCGGGGTCAGTTTTGTTTTGAACTGAATACGCTGATGGTTGTAAAAGTGGATGTACTCAGCAATGAGGAGACGAGCCTCCTCATAGGTTTTGAGTTTGACACGGTAAATGCACTCTGTTTTGAGAATAGAGAAGAAATTTTCAGCCAGAGCATTGTCATAGGGATTACCCCGTCTTGACATTGACGGAGTTATGCCGTAAGATTGAGTTAGCTTAAAGTACGCTTGTGAGGTATACTGAAAGCCTTGGTCACTGTGGAGTTGCAGCTCTGCGGTGACCTTTTCTTTTCTCTTGGCCGTTTTGATCGTACTTAAAACAAGATTGATGTTCTGCTTCGTTCCGGTCTTGTAGGCCACAATACTGTTGTCATACAAATCACGGATGACGGACAGATACAAAGTGCCTTGTCCGGTCTTGATGTATGAAATATCTGTCACCCACTTTTGGTTTGGTTTTTCTGCCTTAAAATCTCTGTTTAACAGATTGGGATAACGATGCAGACATTCGCCGTAATTGCGGTATTTCTTTCTTCTCACCACAGATAGCAGATTATATTTCTGCATAACTCGCAGGACGGTTTTCGGATCATGATGGATCTTCTGCTTTTCAAGCCAGATATGTACTCTGCGGTATCCGTATGTTTTACCACATTTCTCTTGACACTCCCGTATCTTTTCCGCCAGCGGCAGATCCTTTTCCGGTATATCCATCCTTGATACAAACCCGTAGTAGCCACTTCTGGATACTTCAAAAAATCTGCACATTTCACGGATGCTGTATTTATCTTTGTGCCGGTAGATCACCCTGTATTTTACGCTTGTTCTCACTTCCTTTCGGTGAGCGAGAGAAAATCCCGCATCAGTTCATTTTCCATTTCCAATGATTTGATCGTTGCTTCCTTACGAGCAAGTATGTATCTAAGTTCAGCAATCTTATCTTCCTCGCTGACTACATAATCCTTTGGCGGTCGGCCTCTCTTTTTCAGGGCGATTCCTGCTGATAGTTTTCTCTGCTTTCGGTTATATCTTTTTGTGAACCCATGAATTTGCTCTGCTGTAAATCCCAGTCTTTCTCCTATTTCTTTTCGAGTAAATCCTTTCTCTTTGAGTTCCAGTATTTCTTTTTCATACATCTGTATGTGCCGATATTGTCTTGCCATAAAAATTTCCTCCTGTAGTAGTTTCTTTCATTCTACCACAGGAGGGGCCTTTTTTCTATTGTCCATTTTTACTGGACTTGTGCAGTTTTTGTGAGGGGTACATTTTCTAATATTTATTATGCACATCTGTATTATGTATTTGAACAAGGCACGAACGAAAAACAAAATTTTCTCATTTGTCGATTCTTACCAAAAGTAAGTAGTTTTGATTCGGTTCTTGATTCTGCTATTGAGAACCGAATTAATAATCCCATAAGAAAAATATTGAATTATCACTCGTCCGCCGAACTTCTTCAAGGTGTCCTATTTGACATTGCAATTTAAACTAATAAAAAAATTTTATATTTTATTAAATTTTATATTGACAATTCGGCGGTGCAGTGTTATAATAATAAAGCACTTTGGAAAGGGTGCTGTAAATGACGCGGAGTGGAGCAGCTAGGTAGCTCGTCGGGCTCATAACCCGAAGGTCGTTGGTTCAAATCCAGCCTCCGCAACCATGATTTAAGCAGTGGGGCAAGGGCTCTCTCTTGCCTCGTTGCTGTATATCTATCATAGATTGCCCTTCACAGAGGATATGTATCTGTTCATACTTTCTGCAAAAGGCAATCCTTGGTGAAAAATTGCCTTTAAAGCACAAACAAGACTATTTTTTCCTGCAAAAAGGTTCGTGGTATAGCCAGCCAACGCAATGCAGCGGTTTACAGGTTTTGCACTCTGCCTGTCGTTCCGACAGTCATCGTTTAGCTTTACGACTACTTTGATTTGCGTATTAAACAGGATTAAATCCTTACCGAGCAACGGAGAGTAGCAATAGATAGTTCACATTCTATTGGCTCGCTCGCCCTGAAATGGAATGGGGGTCATGGCAAAACTGTTATCCGTCGCCTTTGTATCTTCATCTTGTCGCTTTTTATTTACTTTTTAATCTAAGAGTAATGCTGGGGGGCTATTACTCTTAAAGTAGAACTATTAGCATAGCTCTACTTTAAGAGTAATATTTCAAAGGAAGTGAAAAAATGTTATATATAAATGTTCCTTATTCAGAAAAAGACGAAGCAAAAGCTCTTGGTGCAAAGTGGGATTCTACTAACAAAACATGGTACGTTGAAAGATCTGCTGATTATAGAAAGTTTGCTAAGTGGATTGTAGGTAGCAGGGAAGATAGCTTGAGTATTGTTTGTGATTATTTTTATGTCGTAGAAACGCATAGAATATGTTATAAATGTGGTAAAATTACCCGTGTTATAGGATTTGCCCTTGAAAAATGGTGGGATATAACCCCGGTTAATCACAATTATAATAATTCAAAATTTTTGTTTAACAAAGAATTTAGTCCAATGCAACCTTATTTAAATTTTCTTCTTTCGGAATTTTACGGATATTTAGCAAGAAATTATAATTATAAAAAGGGATATTCCAAAGCAACTAATTTATCATATTTTGCAAATCATTGTGATCATTGTGGGTCAATTCAAGGTGGTTTTCATTTGTTTGCTGAGCCTGATTCTCCTTTTTTTATTGATTCAATAGAGAAAGCTCGTCAGTTAACTTTTTATAAATATAAATTATCAAGAGATCGGATAGTATATGATAGTCTTGAATTTTCTACTTCTGATTACAGCGAAATGCTGAAGACTTGTTCGAATTTTGTTAATATTATAAATTATGAGGTTTAGTTTTGTGATTCTCAAAAAAATAAATCAAGATATAACATACTGACGCAAAAGGTCATTGCAGGAGGTGAAAAATATGACACTTAGCATTTTTTGCTACGGATTTGCCATAGCAATGACATACTTATTAACTAACTTTCTTAAATTCAGAAATGATCTTAGGGTGGGCAAGTACGACGAGACAATATGCGGTAGCGGATTGGAAGTTCTTTGCAATTGGATTCGCAAATAAAAAATATGCCAAGTCATAACGCCCCACTCATTTCATCAAAAAGGCACTATCACTTGACATTTTATCCCAAAAAGGCTATAATAAAGCCTAAGTATGGCATCTATAAGTCGCGAGGTAGTCTGTATACCTTTCCGGCGTATGCCCATTGATTGTTTGCAGACAATTGATGGGCTGTAGGTGTCTTTTTTATTACCTACAATTGTTATTGTACACTATCTAAAGCCATTTGTCAATATTTTACAGTAATTTTGTCAGGGCAACCGCATGAAAAAGTAGAAGAAATATGTTATAATTGACCAAAGGGAGTTGGTCAATGATGAAAAAATATT
>CANQBK010000044.1 GCA_947589485.1 uncultured Clostridia bacterium
GTTTACGGGGAACCCCTTGCGTGGGTTCCCCACCGAAAAACAGTCCACCGGACTGTTTTTCGCCCCTCCTGCTTTTTAGAAGTAATAAGAGTTTCGCAGTCTGCGGACTGCGACAAGGGACTCCGTCCCTTGACCCTGCCGCCTTTTGAAAAAGGCGGGCGAAAACGCGCCGAGCCGGCGCGGGCGATTCGCGGTGCGGTGCCCGCACTGTCGATTCGCGTTATCGCTCACTTCGTTCGCTCGTACTGAAAGCAATAAGTACATTCGCGCGGCGTAAATTTATGTAACCAAAGTTAAAAGTTTCGGTCAAGCCTTTTCAAAGGCTTGCGGATTCCAAAGGCAGAGCCTTTGGCGGCGCCGAGCCGGCGCGGGCAATTCGCGTTATCGCTCACTCCGTTCGCTCGTAGTGCCGAGCCGAAACTACAATCGCGCGGCGTAAGTGTTGTTACCATTTAGTTTACGCCGCGTCAAGGTATTTATTGTTTTGAGTTAAGAGTGAGCGGAGCGAACGACTTCGCGAATCGGGGGCGCAGGTACTGCGCCGGAGCTCTTAACTATAAACGGCGGGAAAATTTTGTGTGGAGGGAGGAATATAGATTTATGAACAGCGATATAAGAAAAAAACTTGAAATTGCGTCGGAAAATAAAAATGCTGAATTTTGTTCGTCAATTGTTCCGGGAGCAAAAAATATTCTTGGTATAAAAATACCGGTTTTAAGAGCATACGCAAAAGAAATTGTAAGGGATTTAGGTGAGTCTGCATTAGATGAAAGCAATGATGTATATTACGAGGAAAAAATGCTTAGGGGTATGATAATAGGATATTTAAAAGCAGATGCACAAAAAATTCTGGAATATACAAGGGCGTTCGTCCCGTTAATAGATAATTGGGCGGTGTGTGACAGCTTTTGCTCGACCCTTAAATTTACAATTAAAAATCGTGAGCTTGTATGGGAGTTTTTACAGCAATATGTAAATTCCGATAAGGAATTTGAAAATCGCTTTACCGCAGTTATGATGCTCGATTATTATGTCACTGCCGATTATATAACAAAAACGCTCGAAGCTCTTAAAAAAGTAAATACGAATAAATATTACTCTTCAATGGCTGTTGCATGGGCGATGGCAGAATGTTTTATAAAATTTCCCGACGAAACAAAACCTTATATTTCTCAAAAATTTTTTGATGCGGAAACTCATAATCGTACAATACGAAAAATTTGTGATTCATATAGAGTAAAGCCTGCCGAAAAAGAAAAAATGAAATTACTTCTTATAAAATAATAATTTTATTTAATAATTGTATTTTAATATTCTTGGCGTGTTCACTTATTATAAAGATAAATTTGAAGATTAGAAATACATAACGTATAAAAAATATATATAATACTTTAAGTATATATTACTGTAAGTATATATTACTGTAAGTATACATTGATATACATATAGTATATTATTGTATAGTTATAACTATTTGTAATTAAAGGGGGGTTTTTATGACCAGAGAAAGCGCAAAGAAAAAAATTAAGGGTTTTCCTCTTAAACTTCAAAGTATTGCAAAAGAGGACATTGAGAACCGTGCATACAAGACTATTGAGATTGTCCCACGGTTTGAGATGGAGGACGGATATTACCAAATGACCGTTAATTACAAAATTAAAATTGATGACAGATATATTTACGGCAAGGCGCTGAGCATTGAGGAATTTATAAGACTTCATAACGAATCGGAAAACGGTGAGGTATTTACAATAACATATCTTGATAAATCGGGAATAATTCTTGAAATAGAGGAAAAAGACGATATATAATAAAACTGTAATTAAAAGCGATTGACAGCGCATTTCGGCACCAACATCATATATAGATGTTTTAATCCATTAAATCGGAGGTTTAAGCAATGGAATATGTTTTAAAAACGGAAAATCTGACAAAGGAATATTCACATAACAGGGTTGTTGACGAAATTTCTCTTGTTGTAAAACAAGGGGATATTTACGGCTTTGTAGGCAAAAACGGCGCGGGAAAAACAACCTTTATACGCCTTATACTCGGACTTGCAAACACAACGAGTGGCAGTTTCAGTCTTTTTGACGGTGAAAATATATTTAAAGCCCGAAGGCGTATCGGAAGTCTTGTTGAAAGTCCCGCATTGTACAATAATATGAGCGCAAAAGATAATCTTAATATGTATTGTGCGATGCTGGGAATTGATAATAAAAAAGTTGATGAAATACTCTCTACCGTAGGACTTAAAGATACGGGAAAGAAAAAAGTAAGGGACTTTTCCCTTGGAATGAAACAAAGGCTCGGCATAGGTATGGCTTTGGTGGGGAATCCTGACTTTTTGATGCTCGATGAGCCTATAAACGGACTGGATCCCACGGGTATTGTAGAAATAAGAGAACTCCTAATAAAGCTGAAAGAGTACGGAAAGACAATATTTATTTCCAGTCACTATCTCGGAGAGCTTGAAAAAATCGCTACCGTATACGGGATAATTTCAAAAGGAAAACTTATTGAGGAAATTACGGCGCAGGAGCTTTCAAAAAAATGCGGTAAAAGAACCGTAATAAAGACCGATAATGCGGAGAAAGCAAAAAAAATCGTGACTTCCTTACTGAAAACAAATAATGTTGCCGTGGGAGCTGACGGGTCACTGTATGTGCGGGAAAACATTAAAGATATAGGCGTAATTACCAACGAGCTGTTTAAATCCGGAATTGTAGTTTCAGAAATATCAAACGAAGAAAACAGCGCGGAAGATTACTTTATTAAAAAAATGGAGGAAAACTGATATGGTAAAAAGTCTTATTAAATCCGATTTTATGAAACTTAAAAAAAGCCGATCTTTAATTATTTGCTGTATAGTAGCGGTATGCCTTGGCGCGGTTATGGCTTTGCTTTATGTAAACGCATGGAACACAATGGGTGAAAATATAGAAAACGCAAGAGAGCTTATGATGCAAATGGGTATAGATGGAGAAACCATTGATTCGGCATTTTCCGTACTTCCCGAACCGTACTTTTGGTCGTATGCAAACATAATGCTGAGTGACGGAAGTATACCTACTTTTGCCGCAATATGTGCGGGTGTCTTTATAGCGTCCGAATATTCTATGGGAACAATTAAAAATACGATTTCAAGAGGTTTTTCAAGAACGAAAATTTACGTTTCAAAGCTAATGGTTTCTTGTGTGACGATTATCATACTTGGTATTGCTTATGTTATCGGAACTATGGCAGTGTGTGCGATATTTGTAAGAGGAGGCTCCGAAATAAGCGCGGTTCAAATGCTGCTTTCTGTACTGTCGTATATTTTTCTGTTTGCGGCAATGGCGTCCGTTTACCTTATGATAGCGGTAATTATGAAAAAAACAGGTGTTGCAATCGCTGTTTCAATCGTCATTCCCGCTGTTATTTCGTCGATTATCACAATTATTACATATTCAAACAATGAGTTTTCGCAGGTTGCTAAATACTGGCTTTTTAACACGCCGTCTTTTGTGGAGAAAATGTGTATTGATGGTCAGGCGTATATTCCTTTGCTTATTTCCGTTTTCTATTTTGCCGTAAGCACGGCAGTTGGGTTGACGGTATTTAAAAGGCAGGAAATAAAGTAATGATATATATACCGAGGCTTTTTACTTAAAATTCTATGCTTGATTTGTAAAAAATCTTGTGAACCTTAATATGTGTCAATTATTTATAAACAACGCAAAAATAAAATTTATTTTTATTTTTTATTTTATTTTTTTATGCAGATAAATTACAGTTATGATATAATATAATATAAGACGGAATAATATCGGGTTCCGACAAGAAGAGGTGTGTTAATATGAGTATGGGAAAAATTCTGGTTGTAGATGATGATAATAATATCTGCGAATTGCTCAGGCTGTATATAGAAAAAGAAGGTTATGAGGTTATTATCGCAAATGACGGCGGTCAGGCGGTCACTAAATTTAAAACCGAAAAACCTGACCTTATTATGCTTGATATAATGCTGCCCGTACTTGACGGCTGGCAGGTATGCCGTGAAATACGAAAAACTTCTCAATGTCCGATTATTATGCTTTCGGCAAAAGGAGAAGTGTTTGACAAGGTTTTGGGGTTGGAGCTTGGCGCCGACGATTATGTTATAAAGCCGTTTGAAACAAAGGAAATTGTTGCAAGAATAAAGGCTGTATTAAGACGTGTCGGCGGTAATACGCAAACCGATTCTTCGGGCGACAGTTCAAAAAAGGAAGTCAGCTTTGACAAGCTCGTAATAAATCTTACCAACTATGAATTAAAGGTGAACGGGGAACAGGTTGACACTCCTCCAAAGGAAATGGAGCTTATATATCATCTTGCAAGCAATCCAAACAGAGTTTTTACACGGGATCAGCTTTTGGACGAGGTATGGGGATTCGATTATTACGGCGATTCGCGAACGGTTGACGTACACGTTAAGCGGCTGCGTGAAAAGCTCGAAGGAGTATCGGACAAGTGGGCGTTAAAAACCGTATGGGGAGTAGGTTATAAGTTTGAGGTTAAAGAATAGCTTTTATGCCAAAAAATCACTTTTTAAAAAATATATGAACGTAAGTATTTTAATAGTATTTTTCAGTTTTTTGGTGCTTGGTATAATACTGACTGTTATGATAGCCAACTATTGGTCAAACGAAAAAAGACGGGTTCTTGACAGCCGAGCGGAAAATGTTGCAGAATTTATAAGAAAAAATGTTGCCATAAATCAGTCCATAAACGACGAAGCTGATTCAATTTCAATAGATCACCCCGACAGTATGAATAATTTTTTAAGGCTTTATGTTGACGATGTCGGGATCGATATTGTTGTTACAAACACAAACGCAAAGTCCGTGTTTGTTGTAAGCGACAGTAAAGAAATACGAATGAATATGATAGTAGCCCCCGATATAATTCAGCGTACAATGGCAGACGGTACATATTTTTCAAGAGGAACCATAGGCGGTCTTTACGAAAATGAAAGATATATTGCGGCACGCCCGATATATTATAACAAGGGCAGCAATATTATGGGCGTCGTGATTGTAACGTCAGACACAAACGATATTAGCGGTTTTACCGATATGGTACTTAGGATATTTATTCTTTCGGCTATTGCGGCTTTGGCAATATCGTTTCTTGCAATGGGATTTTTTTCGTATAATTTGGTAAGACCGCTTAAACAAATGGCTCAGGCAGCCAAACAGTTTGGAAAGGGAGATTTCAGCGTAAGGGTAAGCGAATCGAGCAATGATGAGATAGGTGAACTGGGGGTTGCGTTCAACAATATGGCGGAATCGCTTTCTTCGTCCGAACAGATAAGAAAGAGCTTTGTCGCAAATGTTTCGCATGAATTGAAAACACCTATGACAACGATAGCGGGTTTTATTGACGGTATACTGGACGGCACAATTCCGCCTCAAAAGCAGGATTATTATTTGCATATCGTTTCCGACGAGGTAAAGCGTCTTTCCCGCTTGGTGCGCTCAATGCTCGATCTGTCACGGCTTGACAGCGGAGAGTTAAAGCTGAATTATCAGACGTTTGACCTGTTGTCTACCTTGGTGACGATTATTATTACTTTTGAAAGAGAAATCAGTAAAAAGAATATTGAGATAAGAGGTCTTGACCTTATTACTCCCAAAATCGTATACTGTGACAAAGACCTGATATATCAGGTCATATATAATTTGGTAGAAAATGCCGTAAAGTTTACCGACAACGGAGGATACATAGAGTTTAACATTACGGAAAGTTTGGAACGTTTTGATTTTATAATAAAGAACAGCGGAATAGGAATACAAAAATCCGAAATAGGTCTTGTTTTTGACAGATTTTACAAAACCGACAAGTCGCGCAGCCACGACAAAAAGGGACTTGGTTTGGGATTGTATCTTGTAAGAAGCATAATCAGAATGCACGGCGGAGATATATTCGCGGAAAGTGTTTATAACGAATACTGTGAGTTTGATTTTTACATTCCGAAAAAGCAAATAAACAAAACGAAGTCGGATAAAAATTCTTAGACAAATAAGTCATAAAAGGGAGGTAAGACAGATATGGCTGACGAATTTAAAAATGATTACAATGGCGGACAACAGGACAATCAACAAAATTACCGCCAAAGTGAATATTACACCGGACACGATACGGCGAATAATTTCATACCGCCGCACAACGGCAGTAAGAACCCGTACAGCGTGTATTCGGAGCAAAACAATCGGTATACGGGAGATTCAAACATATATGACAAGAGCAGCCCATATTATAACGAGCAATATATACAACCCCAAAACGTACCTGCCAAAAAAGGGGGCGGGTTAAAAATTGCACTGTGGTGTATATGTGCTGTGTTATGTGTTTTTGCGGCGGCGGTATTCATTTTTGCGCTACAAATAAACACCGACGGAATACAAAAACCAAGCGAAAATCCACAAGTGCCGTATAATAAAGAAACATCGTCAACATTTGTTTCGGAACCGTCAATTCCTGACGCACCGAAAGTGGGAGCCAACGAAAACGGACCGCAAATATCTACACTGGAACCCAAAACGTCCGGCACAACGAATAGTGTAAACCGAGCATATAAAAAAGCGTCGCCGTCCGTTGTGTGTATTACCTCATATCAGGCGGGCAGCGACTATACCATTACTCAAAGCGGCGAGGGTTCGGGCATAATAATTACTTCCGACGGATATATAGCCACAAACAGCCACGTTGTAAACGACAGCGACGATACGGGAGTTATGATAACACTAAGCGGCGGAGAGCAATATTTAGGAACCATTATAGGTATTGACAGAAAGACCGATCTTGCGGTCATAAAAATTGACGCTTCAAGTCTTACCGCTGCGGAATTTGCGGATTCTGACGGCATTTTTGTAGGAGAAGCTGCGTATGCAATAGGTAATCCCGGAGGCTCAACTTTTTCAAATTCGCTGACTACGGGTACAGTTTCGGCAGTGAACCGCGTATTGTCAACCAACGGCTATGTAAAATATATCCAAACAGATGCGGCAATTAATCCGGGCAATTCGGGCGGAGCGCTGGTAAATGATGAAGGTATTGTCATCGGTATGAATACAGCAAAACTGGTTGCGACTGATTATGAGGGTATGGGTTTTGCGATACCGAGTAATACTTTAGTTGAGATTGTAAACAAAATAATAAAATACGGATATATAAACGACAGAGGAACGCTTGGAATAGACGGAAGCACATCGACATTATACAATGCAAAAATAAACAATATTCCTCAGGGTATGATAATTTCCAAAATAAGTTCGGACAGTCCTCTTAACTCCACAGAGGTTAAGGTCAATGATATTATTACCGCAATAAACGGCAAGAAAATTACTACTGTCAACGAATTTGTAGATGTTCTTAAAAAATTCAAGCCGGGCGAAACCGTAACTCTTTCTATATTCAGAGCGTCAAGCCGTTCAAATGGGGACGCCGCTACATTTGAAGTTAAAGTTACCCTTATTCCCGACACAGGCAAATAAAATTTTTGTATATGTTATATAAATAAATTAAAAGACAGAGCAATTATTTTCCCTTTATATTTTTTGTAAAAAACTATTGAAAAATAGCAAAAGATATGATATTATATACTCATAGATATAATATCTATGAGTAATGAGATAATTCCCCTTTTTTTGTTTTTTCATTATCCCTTCCTTTTGCATAAAATGCGGTCAGTAATGACCGCATTTTATGTTTTTATCGGGATTTTTAATTATGGATACATTAAGTTATGCCGCGCGAATGTACTTATCGTTTTCAGTACGAGTGAGCGGAGCGAATGACGGTTAAGGGCTCCGCCCTTAAAACCCGCCAAAGGCTCCGCCTTTGGAATCCGCAAGCCTTTGAAAAGGCTTGAGCGAAACTTTTGATTATGGCTAAAATAACTAATGCCGCGCGAACGTACTTATTGTTTGCAGTACGAGTGAGCGGAGCGAACGACAACGCGAATTGAGGGCGCAGGCACTGCGCCTTGAGCGAAACTTTTAATTATGGGTACATTAAGTTATGCCGCGCGATTGTACTTATTGTTTGCAGTACGAGCGAGCGGAGCGAGCGACAACGCGAATCGCCCGCGCCGGCTCGGCGCCGCGAATGTACTTTATTTATCAATGGAAACGTTGTTTTCGTCGGAAATGTTGTTTTCGTCATTACTTTTCTGTAAGGGTTGACCCGTACTTTGTAAATTGTCACTTAAATTCCCCTCTGACTGAGGATACGCCGTTTTCGGAAACGTGTTTTCCATCGGTTGAACAGTTGAATACATATAAGATGCCTGAGGATAATTTTGTGCGGAATTGAAATTTTGATTGTTGGGGTATGATGCGTAACCTGAGTTTTGAGGCAGGTAACTGTTTGCGTTGTATGTTTGAACATTGTTGTAAACGGCAACGGAATTAATGGTTTTGTTTTCAATATATGACATAAAGTAAAAAACTACAATCGGTATGACAATAAATATAACAACCAACGATGCCGTAATAAGCAGGTAAAGCGTATTCATAGTAAGCTCGGCAGGGTCGGGAGCTTGGGGATTTGAGCGGTCGTATTGTGGGAAAACAAGAGAAAAAAGCGTTGTGCAGAATACGCACCCGATAATAACGGCTGCAAATATTGATGATATTACTGTAAGAATAGCACCTTTTTTTGAGATTTCTTTATTAAAAATATTGCGTTTGAATGAAAGTATCAGTCGAATAAGAGAAATTGTAAGCGTGACGGCAGCCGCACCAAAAACAACAGTTAGGAAAAATAAGTTTATTGCGCTTGTGCTTTCATAACTTTCGTAAGTGGAGCTACTATTTATGGAAACGTAATAATTGTAGTTTATTATTGATATTGACGCAAGAGAAATAACTATACATATCACTTCAAAAACTATTGAAACCGAAAGCGCATAAAGCGTCATATTAAGTCCGGTGCGTAAATGTGAACCGCTGTTTTTGACAGCTCCCTCGTGGGTTATGAACAATCCTGCGGTAATAGTGATAAGTATTAAAAATATAGCGGCTCCAAAGACAATGTTTACAATGCTTATGCTCCCGTCCCCCAACATATAATAAACGGATTCAAGAAAATTTAAACGTTTGGCGTTTAATGAAGAAAAAAACGTTTGGATAATTTCAAATACGGCAAGGGCGAGGAATGATACCGAAAGCGTTACACAAGACAGACGAGAAAGTGTTTTGTTGACTGCTTCCGCGCCGACAGAGCTTTGCGTTTGAAAATCGTTATTCATAAAAATCACCTTTCTTAAATATATTTTAAAAATTATTTGGTCAAGCCTTTTTTATTGTATGAATTATACAATAAAAAATTTTAAATATCAATAACTAAAATACCGAAAATGTCATTAATGCTGAAAATTAAATATAGTAAATCGACTAAACGGAAAAATTGTAACCTATTGCATAAAACAGTACCTTTATAACGAATCATTTACATTCCCGACAATAGGTTGGAATGGTTTTAAAGCACCGATTTTTCCGAAAGGCGGCGGGCAGCTTACACGTTATTTTAAAAATTTTTGTAAACAAGGTCTTTAAATTCGTATGATAATTTGATAGAATATTTAAGAAAGTTGGAATATACCTAAAAATTAAATTAAGGAGGAAATAAGTTATGAAAAGAAAAATACTGAGTGTTATTTTGACAGCGGCTGCGGTATGCTTTGCGACGGTTTCAACTGTTTCAACCGTTTCCGCCGAATCGGTGCCTCAAACGGGAGATTCGGCAGCGAAAACCGTGACCATATACACTACAAATGACATTCACGGCGTTGTCGAAGAAAGCGGTACAGCCATAGGTTTGGCGCAAACGGCAGGTATTGCCGCTTCTACCGACGATTCGTTGTTGGTTGATGCGGGAGATGCTACCCAAGGAGCGTCCTTTGCGACAATTACACAGGGTGCCGACGTTATAAAAATGATGAATGCTGCAGGGTATGACGTAATGACCGCGGGCAACCACGAATTTGATTACGGCGCTGACGTGCTTTTGTCCAATGTCAGTGCTGCAAATTTCCCGATTTTGGGAGCAAATGTTTTGCGTGACGGTTCGCCTCTGCTTGAACCCAATGCGGTTATAACGGCAGGAGGACACAAAATAGGATTTATCGGAATAACGACCGTTGCGACGGCAACTTCCACAAATCCCTCAAAACTGGCGGGAATTACTTTTGAGGACGAAGTAAAAACGACCAAGGAGCAAATAGCAAAATTGAGCGATACGGCGGACACGATAATAATTGTCTGCCATTTGGGAAATAATCAGACGGCGGTAAAATGCACGAGCGAGGACCTTATAAAAGCCCTTACACCCGAAGAACAGTCAAAGATAGCGGCAGTTATAGACGGACACAGCCACACGCTTGAAGATAATTTTATTGAGGGAACCTCAATTCCTGTTATCCAGACGGGAACGGGATTTACGGATTTGGGAGTTGTAACTCTTACGTTTGACGAAAACGGAGTTTCGGCTAAAGAAAAACTGATGGACTATAATGAAGCAATGAATTACACCCTTACCCCCGAGGGCGAAACAGCCAAGGCGCTTGTAGAAAGCACGCTTAATGATATAAAGGCGGAGCAGGCAGGTGTACTCGGTCAGGAGCTTTGTACGGTAGATACTCCGCTTTGGGGCGGTTATATATATTATGACTACGCGGAGCCTCGTATAGTTGAAACAAATTACGGGGATTTTGTGACGGACGCATTTGTGTCAAATGCTAAGCTGTTTGCGGAACGTCAGGGTATGGATATTCCCGTTATCGCTGTTGAAAACGGCGGCGGAATATCGGCGGCACTCCCTGTCGGCAATGTTACTAAAGGTGATGTTCTAAACGCCTTTAACCACGGTAATATGGTAGACGTATTAAAGGTTACGCCGTCACAGCTTTATGCGGCAATAGAGGGCGGTCTTGTAACTACGGGTCAGGACAGCACGGGACTTTTGCTTAGAGAACGTGTAAGCGGCAGCTTTTTGCAGGTGAGCGGATTCTCTTATACTTACGACCCCTCAGCCGAAAGCGGAGCAAAAGTGACGTCCGTAATACTTGATGACGGCACGGAGCTTGAACGCGATGATACGGAAACCGCACTTCTTCTTGCAACAAACAACTATGTTTCGTCGTCGTCTTTTCCAAATTCCGAAAAGATAGGTGAGCTTGGCGGAGAAGATATGATAATTGAGGATTATATTTCCGCTCAAACCGAAAACGGAACTGTTCCCCTTTCGGTTCCGACGACCGCCGACAGAATAAAAATAGAAAATGATACTTCACCGGCAAGCTATGAGGTTGCAATTCCGATAACCGATATTGCCTCCGACGGCAATGAAAGCAAGCCTGTTCCGGAAAATAAAATAGTTATGCTCAAAGTTGACGGCGGTGAATACGAAAAGTATATAACCGACTCGGAGGGTATTGTGCGTGTAACGCTTGAAAAGGGACCCCATACGATTTATATGGAAAATGCGGAGGACAGCCGTCCCGTATACGTTAACAATTATTCCGGTTCCGGAACCGTAACGACAGATGAGGGATATTACCGTCTGGGATTTACTGCAAATGCAGAGAAGCTGCAGGATTTTGTTGAAGAATCAAGCACACCGGAAGAATCAAGTACACCGGAAGAATCAAGCACGCCGGAGGAATCGAGTACACCGGAAGAATCAAGCACTCCGGAGGAATCAAGCACGCCGGAAGAATCGAGCATACAGGAAGAGTCTAAGGAGCAAACGGAAAGCAGTTTGGAATCCGAAAGTTCCGATAATTCAACGGTATCAGAATCAAGCGTTGAGAAATCCGAAAGTTCCGATAACTCACTTGAGGAGTCGGGTACAAAAACCGATTTTGGTACATCTGTAAAGCCGACTGAAAGCGGTTCAAATGTTGTCTACTCGGAAAGTACGGTAATTTCAACTCAGGAAACCGTTTACAGCACCGACAGTCCTGAAACGGGAGAGAACGGCGAAAGCGTGATCCTCTTTGCTTTAACCTCTGTTTGTGCGGCTTCGCTTCTTATACTTTTTTCGAGGCGCGGAAAAAAAGCTAAAAATTAATATGTTTATAAAACTATAAAAAGAAAACGTTCCCGTTCGTTGAGCGGGGACGTTTTTTAATCTAAATGGGCAAGAAGTTATTACATTTATAAGAGAAACGTATGCAGAGGGAGTATGCCGTCAAAAATTACAGTGACGCTTTGAAAATTTCCAGAATGTCGTTTTCCGTGAGGGGAACATAAACATACGGATTGTCAAGACCCTCGTTTTCCGCAACGTGGTGCGCCATCTCCGCAAGCCTTGTTTCGTCTATTCCCACATCTTTCAAATACATTGGGATACCTATTGATTCAAAAAATGAAAAGGTTTCTTCTATTGCTTTCTCTGCGGCGTCCGTAACCGAAAGATTTTTATCGACGCCGAAAACGTTTATACCGTATTTTGCTATCCTTGGGGCGGTTTTTTCGCTGAGAATATGTTTCATCCATCTCGGTGCAAGAATTGCAAGACCTATGCCGTGTGTGATGTCATAGTATGCCGAAAGAGCGTGTTCCATTCCGTGCATAGGCCAACCTGAGGGAGCTTCCCCGATAGAAAGTATATTGTTGCAGTCGAGCGTACAATTTAAGAAAATCTCCGCCCTTGCATTGTAATCTTCGGGATTTTCCAGAGCTATTTTAACATTTTTGATGAGGCTCTTTAGTGACGCCTCCATCATACCGTCGGCAAAGTCGTGAGGGTCGGAGTTAAAATACTGCTCCATAACATGATTCATTGCATCTGCAACTCCTGCTGCCATTTGCAGCTTTGGAACGCTGAAAGTATAGGTGGGGTCTACAAATGACGCTACCGGATACAGATGTTTGTCAATATATCCTACTTTGTCGTTTGTTTCGGGTCTGGAAATCACTCCGCCGGGGTCATATTCGCTTCCCGTTGCCGCCATGGTGATAATATCGACAACAGGGAGGGCGGCTTCTGTCGGGACTTTATGTGTAATTAAATCCCAAGGTTCGCCGTCGTATTTTGCTCCTGCGGCAATGGCTTTTGAACAGTCCACAACGCTGCCTCCGCCCACGGCAAGAATTACGTCTATATCGTTTTCTTTGCATATCCTTACACCGTCAAGCACGCTTGTTGAATATTTCGGATTCGGCTCTATTCCGGACAGTTCAAATACCTCAAAGCCATCAAGCAGTTTGATTACTTTTTCATAAAGCCCGTTCTTTTTAATACTGCCTCCGCCGTAGGTAAACAGCACCTTTTTTCCTATCGGTGCAAGTACAGAGGGCAGTTTTTCGACAACGCCCTTTCCGAAAATAAGTCTTGTCGGTGTGCAATACTCAAAATTACGCATAATTATCCTCCTTTGTGAATTTTTACATTTTATTTTAAATCTATAAACCCTATTATACAATAAGAGTGCAGTTATAAGTCAAGATATTTTGTAAAAAAATTTTAAAAATTTCAAATAAAAATTATTAATAATATATATCGGCTATCAACTTGGATTTTGCGTTCATATACCGAGGCTGCCCGTAACGGAGTGATTTGTGACTTTGGCGGAGCAGTTTACGGTTCAGCCCGTTAAATCTCGTATAACTTTTATGTCACCAAAGTGTACGGCTGAAAAAGTATGTTACAATATTTTAATTTGACATTATAATATTTTAATTTGACATTATATTTTCGGTATTTTATAATTTATTTATTAATTTTTGGCAAAAGGAAAGTTGAATTGATGAACAGGATTTTTGACACACATACGCATTATGACGATAAGGCGTTTGACGATGACCGTGACGTGGTAATAAGCGGTTTATTTGAAAATGACGTATGCTGTGCGGTCAATCAGGGGACGGATATTGCTTCGTCGGAGTTTGGTATAAAACTTGCCGAGAAGTATGACGGAATATATGCCGCTGTCGGACTGCACCCCGAATGTCTGAATGAGGACAGCATAAAGCAGATAGATACTGTAAAACAGCTTGCACTTCACAAAAAAGTCAAAGCGATTGGAGAGATAGGGCTGGACTATTACTATGACGTTCCTAAGCCCCTGCAAAAGACAGTGTTTGAGGCACAGCTTATACTTGCGGGGGAGCTTTCGATGCCGGTAAACATACATGACCGAGAGGCTCACGGAGATGTTCTTGAAATGCTGAAAAAGCACAGACCGAAAGGAATAGTCCACTGTTTTTCGGGCAGTGCGGAAATGGCTGTTGAGGTGGTAAGGCTCGGTATGTATATAGGTATGGGCGGAGTTGTTACATTCAAAAACGCAAGAAAAGCGGTTGAAGTTATTGAAAATATTCCCATGGGCAGTCTGGTGCTGGAAACGGACTGTCCGTACCTTGCGCCCGTACCGTTCAGAGGAAAAAGAAACGATTCCTCGATGATAAAATATGTCGCACAGAGAATTGCCGAAATAAAAAACATTTCGGCAGATGAGGTGCTTAAAATTACAAGGGAGAACGCACAAAAAATTTATGATATTGAATTATCGGAGGTAAAATAAATGAAGGCACTTGTTACGGGCGCAAGCTCCGGCATAGGAAGGGATATTGCAAGAGTCTTGGTGACCAGAGGTTGGGACGTTATTCTCGTTGCAAGGCGTGCCGACAGGCTTATGGATATTAAAAAGGAACTCGGAAAACACGCAAGGTGTGTAAGGTGTGATGTTTCCCATACGGACGAATGTAAAAAACTGCACGAGGTCCTGCAAAATGACGATGAGATACAGATGCTTGTCAATTGTGCGGGTTTCGGGCTTTGCGGAAACTTTACGGATACATCTCTTGACGACGAGCTTAAAATGGTTGAAACAAATGTTGTTGCGGTCCATATTCTTACGAAGCTGTTTCTTCAGGACTTTGTGAAAAGGAACAGAGGTTATATACTTAATGTTGCGTCGATTGCGGGCTTTTTTTCGGGACCGCTTATGGCAACGTATTATGCGACTAAGAATTATGTTGTCAGCCTGACGGGAGCCGTATATGAGGAGCTTAAACGCAAAAACAGCAGGGTTTGTATAAGTGCGTTGTGTCCCGGACCGGTCGATACCGAATTTAGCGACGTTGCACACGTTTCGTTTGCGACTGCGCCGCTTGACAGCAAAACGGTTGCCGAGCAGGCTGTAGACGGCGTTATGAACGGAAAGCTGTATATTGTGCCGTCTGCGAAAATCAAGGGCTTAAAGCTGGCAAAAAGATTTTTGCCCGATAAGCTGATAACACATTTTTGCTACAATTTCCAAAAAAGAAAAAAATGATGCGGGAGATTTGAAATGCTGAGTATTACAAATATGTATGCGATGAATTTTGAAAATGCTTTGCGGGGCGCAAGGAACCCGCTCAACAGTTGGGACCGTATTGACAGCTTTTATGACGAAAACGGTAATTTTGTTATCGGTGAGAACGACCTTGCGCTGGCGGTAAGGCTCAGGAAAGCGGGAAGTGACCACAGAAAGTTTTTAAGGCAGATTTTTGTTACAATGGATATAACAGCCCCTATGTACTGGTGGAAAGAATACGACACATATAAGGTCGGTACTGTTGCAAACTCTACAAGCACAATGCACAAGATAACCTCTGCGCCGTTTGCAATGTCACAGTTTAGCTGCGATAAAATGGACGCTGAAACCTTGGAATATATGCAGGGCGTTATCGACTACCTTGAAGAGCTGCGTCAAAAGTATATTAAAACAAATGACAAACGCTTTTGGTACGATATAATACAGTTCCTGCCGTCAAGTTACAATCAAATGAGGACCTGCACAATGAATTACGAGAACCTTATAGGTATATATAATTCAAGGAAAAACCATAAGCTTGATGAATGGCATACCTTTTGCGGATATATAAAAACACTGCCCTATGCTTCGGAGCTTATAGTATGCGGCGAATGAAAAGCCGCATTTCCCGAATGTGCATACCGTTGACCGCCGTTTTGGCGGTGCGGCAAAAAATTAAATTTTAAAATGCGGAAAAGACAAACGGAGAAAAAATTGTAACTTTTTTCGTTTGTCTTTTAATTTTTTGTCGAATTACGGAGAGCTTTATGTTATTTATTTCAATTTTGTTACTGTTTGAGAAATGTGTTTTGAAACTGTCAATATATATTCCGTTACATAAAATTTCGGCGTAAATTGCGGAAATAACGCATTTTAAGCAAGCGGGGACAAAATATAAATGTGAGCGGCTTTTTCTTTTTCGCTTGTAAAAATTAAAACGGCGATATTTTAAAATTGTATTTTTTGTTTATGATTTTGTAATTTTTGATTTTTAAATTCACAGTAATTAAACCAAAATAACCGCTTATTAATCGGGTTTTTTAATAAACTTGTATGTAATATTCAACACACCTATCCGTAGGAGCGAATGTAACGTTTTGTAACTTATTTGTAACTGTTATTAATTTCTTATAAAATGCACAGAAATATCTTAAATATATTTCTTTTAAAGAACCATAACGCCTTTTTTTCCCTTATTTTACAATTTAAAATGTGCAAAATAACTAAAATTTTCGACTTTTTGATTTTGACATCTGTTAAGAATCGGTCTATAATTGCACCATTGATTAAAAACCACGGTATATGAGCCGCTCGGGCGGTTATAGTCGGTCTTAAGGAGATATTGTTATTATGAATAATCAAAAAACAAATCATTTCACAGGACTTAAAAAAGCAGTATCGGTTGCCCTTATGGGTACGGTTTGCATTACGGCGGCATTTTCGGTTGCCGCTCTTTCAAAAACCGTTACCGTTACAGACGGCGAAAAAACAATGACGGTAAATACGATGAATCCCGACACAGATGCTATTCTTGAAAATTCGGGCATTTCACTGGGCAAAAACGATAAACTGGTTCGTACATACAGCGATTCCGACAGCATTAACATTTCCATTTTGAGAGCATTTAATGTTGACGTTAAAGACAACAATAAGAAAATCACGGCGATAAGCGAAAATACGGTTGCCGACGCTTTGAAAGCGGCAGGTATGACGCTCAGCCGAAACGATTCGGTTTCGCTTTCCGCAAAGGAGTCAGCCAAGCCCTTAAAAGGTACGGAAACGGAAATTAAAATTTCACGCTGGTATACGGTAAATCTTGATTTAAGAGGTAAAAAGTCAAGTGAAGAAGTTCCTGCGGGAACAGTTAAAAATGCTCTTGAGTATCTCGGCATACAGCTTGACAAAAATGACGTGCTGAATGTTGACCAAAACAAAAAGGTAAGCGACGGTCTTAATATCAAGATTGAAAGAGTTGAATACAAGAACGTAACCAAAAAAGAGAAAATAGGCTACGATACCGAAACGACGGAAACCGATGATCTTTTGACAGGTCAAACAAAGGTGAAAACCAAAGGCGTTAACGGAGAACGTGAAGTTGTTTACAAAGAAAAATACGTTAACGGAAAAAAGGTTTCTTCCGAAGAAATAAGCAGTGAGGTTACCAAAGAGCCCGTAACAAAACAGGTTCTTAAAGGTACAGGTAAAAAGGTAGATCGTTTCTCTACCAGCAGCGGAGATATAACCATTGACGAAACAAACAAGACCCTTACGGATCCCAACGGCGATACGGTTAAGTTTACGGACGTACTTACAGGATCGGGTACGGCGTACTATTCGGAAGAAGAGCATCCGCTTACTGCAACGGGACGTGACGCACGATATGGCGTTGTCGCTGTTGACCCCGATATTATTCCTTACGGTTCTATTCTCTATATAGTATCAAACGACGGAGAGGTCGTTTACGGATATGCCGTTGCGGGAGATACGGGAGGAGCACTTTGGGAAGGTACGGCAATAGTTGACCTTTATTATGATACGCTTGACGAATGCTGCGTATTTGGTCGCCGTGACGTTACCATTTATGTTCTTGACGGTGTTCCCGAATCAAAAACATACGAAAACTGATATACAAAAGCAGCGGGTATCGGACGATACCCGCTTTTTTTGTTGCGCCGCAGGCATAAAATAACGCAGTCGGGCAGCCGTGCGTTTCCGAAAAATTCTATGCTTGCATTTTAAGGGCGTAATGAGTATAATATTATTATATTTTTTAAGGATGTGAATTTATATGTTACTGCCTATTATTTCGGCAGTAGTGTGTCTTGCTGCTGCAACCATTATGTATACTCCTCGTTTAAGAGGATTTCAGCATTACAGACCGGTGGCTCTGATATTCCTTTTTGAGGGAATATGGATATTGCTCGACTATATATTCAGACAAATAAGTCCCGACAACGTCGTTATGGAAATTATTCATTATATAGGGATAATTGTTTTGGGCATTTATTTTGTAATAAGTGTATTCTTTTCTGCGGGCAGGAAATCGAGGACAAGGAAAAAAGATAAGTAAAAAAGTATGGAGAGGCGTTTTTTATGGGGTATTTTTACAGCGCGTTGTGGTTTGTGATTGCTGCGGTGCTTTTGGTGAGGTTTAGGGGCGAAGGTAAAATTATATATATTCTAAGCGGGTATTTTACCGTTATGGGTATATGGTGGCTTGCTAATCAATTTGTTGAAGTTGACCTTTTGAGCGGCGTTTACGGTTGGATACTCAGAGGACTGTCGCTTGCCGTGCTGTTGATACTCCTTGGAATTTATATTTATAACAAATTCAAGACCGAACCAAAAGGCAGTGAAGTATCCGGAAGTACACAAGAAAACGACGAACCGAAGTAACACTTTGAAAGCAAAGGCATAAAATATGGTATGCGGTTATTGAAATGTTTGAACCGCTTTAGATAGATTCACCGGAAAATTTGCTGTGAAGTCAGTCTATGATTGATTTACCTGACG
>CANQBK010000045.1 GCA_947589485.1 uncultured Clostridia bacterium
CTTTGGCGGGTTTTTAAGGGCGGAGCCCTTAACTGCGCAGGCACTGCGCCGGAGCCTTTGGCGGGTTTTTAAGGGCGGAGCCCTTAACTGCGCAGGCACTGCGCCGGAGCCTTTGGCGGGTTTTTAAGGGCGAAGCCCTTAACTATCATTAATAAAGACAAAAACTTAGTGTTTGGGGAACCCCTTGCGTGGGTTCCCCACCGAAAAACAGTCCACCGGACTGTTTTTCGCCCCTCCTGCTTTTAAGTGGTAATAGGAGTTTCGCAGTCTGCGGACTGCGACAAGGGACTCCGTCCCTTGACCCTGCCGCCTTTTGAAAAAGGCGGGCGAAAACGCGCCAAGCCGGCGCGGGCGATTCGCGAAGTCGCTCACTACGTTCGCTCGTATTGCAAGCAACAAGTCATTCGCGCGGCATAAGTTATTTTAGTGTGTAAAACCCTATATTTTATTTATTGACCGAGGGCTTTGCATTTTTCATACGGTCAATGTGAGAAGTGCTTTTTTTGCCGTAATATACTAACACAGCTCCGTATGCCAAAGTGAGAACTCCCCCTATTGAGTAGCTTATTGCCCAAGGAAGATTAAAGCCGATAGATGCGTTTAAAATAAAACAAGAGATTATGAACATATAAAACATACCGGGTACAAGTGACATTATAAATGGCTGTTTATTTCTTATCATATAAACCGTAATCATTGCGAATGCAAATACGGCAATCGTTTGGTTTGCCCACGCAAAGTAACGCCAAAGTATATTAAATCCGTCAGAATCCATTTTTGCAAATATTAAGATTGCTGCAACAAACGCAAATATCACAAGTGAAACTCCGAGCCGATTTTTTCTTTTGGATTGGTCTATTTTTATAGTATCCGCAACTATAAGTCTTAGTGACCTAAGCGCAGTATCACCCGATGTTATAGGGAGTACAATTATACCTATTATTGCTATAATTCCTCCAACGCTGCCAAGCAAATCATTTGCTATAATGCCGACAACATCGGTGGGGCTTGTTTTGTCTGAGGCAAGTCCCAGATTTATAACGCCCATAGCAGCCGCCGACCATATCATAGCAATAAGACCCTCGGCAATCATCATATTGTAAAATGTCATACGTCCCTCTTTTTCGCTGCTCATTGTACGGGAAATGAGAGTGGATTGTGTGGAATGGAAGCCTGATACTATTCCGCACGCAACCGTCACAAAGAAAATCGGTATAAAATTAAGTCCCTGAGGGTGTACGACTGCAAGACCGGTTATATTGTCAAGCGGATAACCCTTTATAATGAATCCTGCAAAAACGCCCACTGCCGACAGAAGAAGCAGTATACCAAAAATCGGATAGACCTTGCCTATAATTTTGTCGATAGGGAACAGCGTTGCAATAATGTAATACACAAAAATTGCGCCGTATACAATCCATACAACGGGGTTTGCGGCGCCGTTGTCCGTTTTTAAAATTTGTGTTACAAACAAATCACCCGGAGTGTATATAAATACAGTACCTACAAGAAGCATCAAAAGGCATACAAACACATTATAAATCGGATATATATATTTTCCTAAATATTTTCGTATAAGCGTGGGCATCTGTGCGCCGTCGTTGCGTAGCGAAATCATACCGCACATATAGTCGTGGAGAGCACCTCCGATTATACATCCGATAGGTATTGTCAAAAATGCAATCGGTCCGAAAAGTATACCTTGTATAGGACCTAAAATGGGACCTGTTCCGGCAATGTTCAAAAGCTGAATAAGTGAATTTTTCCACTTTTTCATCGGCACATAGTCCATACCGTCGTTTAACCGCACCGCAGGAGTTTTACGGTCATCGGGTTTAAAAACCTTATCGCATATTTTACCGTAAAGGAAGCCTCCGCTTAAAAGGATTACAAGACCAATAATAAACGTAATCATATATACTGCTCCTTAAAAATATTTTTTAGCGTCCGTTTGATTTTATATACGAATCAATTCTTGTTTGTACATTCTTTTCCAAATTGCGGTAGAAAAATTGATAATCATACAAGTGATAAATACCGTTATCAAAAATATCAAGTCCAGGCGGATATTCCTCGGATTTAATATCTGTAACCTTTAAAGAGCCTCGTACACTGTCAATATATGCGCCGGTCAATTCGGGAATTTCGTTTTTTATATTACCGTCATAATCGGTAAAGCACGCACCCAAATTTAATTTTTTATCTGCCTTGGTGCTGTCGGTTTTCCAGTTAAGGGGATTTATCGCAAGCGTTTTTGTACCCTTGGGAATAATCAAGGAGTTGTCGATGTTTACAGCCTCGCTGTTAAAGGAAATAATAACTCCGGTATCGTTTTCGCTTGAAGCAAATTTAAGTTGAGGATATTCTTTAGTTTCTTCGTCTGTAATTCGCCATCCTATCGCATAGCAGGCGATAAGCTGTTCTTGTATTTTTTTATCGGTAAAACATTCTTTCATCAGTCTTATACACATATCCGCTCCCTGCGAAAATCCGGCAAGTATAATGGGACGTCCGTCATTGCAATTTTCGTAATAGTATTTAAATGAATACTTAACATCTTCAAAAGCCTTTTCAAAGTATTGTTCGGATTTATTCGGGTCCATAGTGTACACATCAAGAGCGGCTTGTCGGTAATATGGTGCAAAGAATCTTGTGTTGTCGTCATATATTCCTTTTTCCATATTTGTTGCACCCAAGAAGTCGGCTTTTGTTTTTTCGTCCGTCAGTTCCATATTATGTATATTATTTGTTCCCATATAAACTGTCGGGCATATAAAGAATACATCGCAGGTTTTGTTCGTATCGTCATTTTCATAATATGCCCAATTTGACATATCGGAATAATTAATATTTGTATTTTGTGCTGTACATCCAATACTTAGTAAGATTACGGAAATAAGAAATAATGCGGACAGTTTAAGTTTCTTCATTGTAATCATTCCCTAAAAAATTATCAATCGTTTTTTGGCGCAGGCACTGCGCTAAGGGCGGAGCTCTTAACTTTTAGTGATAAGTCTTTTTGTATAAAATGCAATGCCCGCAAATGATGCAGATAAGGGTATTCCGCATAAGGCTCTCCAAAACATTTCAAATTCGTTTCCGGTATGAAGTATAAAATAAAATGCTATTATGGGTAAAAGCGTTTGGCATTGTCCCAAACACGCACCGTAAAATGCCGCATCGTATGGTCTTTTTGATAAAATACCGGTTACCGCTCCCAATATTATGTAGGTCAAGGGAAGAATTACCCATGACGGAACAGGAAGGTCAATGGGGGAGTTGAATACGGATTTTATCGTTATGGACGTTACTCCGAGAATATCCAAAACAATACATAAAACTGCGCCCAATATAAATAATATAAGACATACTTTGGGACGTGTCCTGATTTTAAGAAGATTATTCATAATTGTTTTACCGTTTTTTGAATCCGTCTTTAAGGGAAACACTTCTGTTAAAAATAAGATGTTCTTTGGTACTGTCCTTGTCAAGGCAGAAATAGCCAAGACGCATAAACTGATAGTTCGAGGGAACAGAAGCATTTTCAATGCTTTTCTCCGCTTTGCAGTTTTTTAGTACAGTCAGGCTGTTCGGGTTGATATAGTCAAGAAAATTTTTATCGCCTGTGTCAGGTTCAGGGTCGGTAAATAAATTTTCATATAGACGAACTTCGGTATCAATATAGTTGTTTGCGTCAACCCAGTGGATTGTTCCCCTTACTTTTCTTCCGTCGGGAGTGTTTCCGCCCCTTGTCATAGGGTCGTATTCGGCATACACTTCTGTAATATTGCCGTTTTCGTCTTTGGCACAACCTGTGCATTTTACAATGTATGCGGATTTTAAACGTACTTTGTTTCCGGGATACAAACGGTTGTAGCCTTTAATCTTTTCTTCAAGAAAATCTTCCGTTTCAATAAAACATTCACGGCTGAAAGTAATGGTGCGGCAACCGTCCTCCGGTTTGTTGGGGTTGTTTTCAACTTCAAATGTTTCCGTTTTATTTTCGGGATAGTTTGTTATAATCAACTTTATCGGACGGATAACGGTCATAACACGTTGTGCGTTAAGGTTGAGATCCTCACGCAAGCAATGTTCAAGAAAGCTGTACTCAACAACGCTGTTTGTTTTTGCCACGCCTATTCTTTCACAAAAATTCCGTATGGAAGCCGGAGTGTAGCCGCGCCGGCGCAGTCCGCACAACGTAGGCATACGCGGATCGTCCCAACCGTTTACATAGTTTTCTTCCACGAGCTGACGCAGTTTGCGTTTGCTCATTACGGTATTGTTTATTCCCAAACGGGCAAATTCTATCTGTCGGGGTTTTGACGGCACCGATGTATTGTTTATTACCCAGTCGTACAGCGGTCTGTGCGCCTCAAATTCAAGGGTACAAAGGGAATGAGTGATTCCCTCTATTGCATCTTCAAGCGGGTGTGCAAAATCGTACATAGGGTAAATACACCATTTATCGCCTGTACGGTGGTGGGTTATGCGGTTTATTCTGTACAGTACGGGGTCGCGCATATTAAAATTGCCGCTGCTAAGATCTATTTTTGCACGCAAAGTCATTTTGCCGTCCTCAAACTCTCCGTTTTTCATACGTTCAAACAAGTCAAGGCTTTCCTCAATAGGTCTGTCACGGTAAGGGCTTACGGCAGGATTTGTAAGGTCGCCTCTGTTTTCACGCATTTGTTCGGGAGTAAGCTCGCATACATAGGCAAGTCCCTTTTTTATAAGCTCAACAGCGTACTCGTACATTTGTTCAAAGTATTCTGACGCAAAATAGAACCTGTCGTCCCATTTAAAGCCGAGCCAAGAAATGTCCTCCTTAATTGCATCTACATATTCAACATCTTCTTTTGTGGGGTTGGTGTCGTCCATACGAAGATTACATTTTCCGCCGAAACGCTCCGCCATACCGAAGTCAACGCAAATAGCCTTTGCGTGTCCTATGTGAAGATAGCCGTTGGGTTCGGGAGGAAAACGTGTGTGTACCTCTTTACCCTCATATTGACCTCCCTCGGCAATGTCCTCTTTTATGAAATCATATATAAAATTGCCTGCGGCAAGCTCCGAGAAATTGTTTTCTTCAGCCATACTTAATTCTCTCCTTATAAATTATTTTATTTTTCTTTTTTCTGTTAAAGAAAATTTATTGAGATAGCTTTTGAAGACCCTTTTTGAGCCTTGCCATTGATTCTTCTTTGCCGAGAATGTCAAGTATTTCTATCGCTCCTCCGGGGGTTACAGCCATACCCGACGCCGCAATTCTTACCGGCCACATTACGGTGCCGTTCTTTACCTCAAGTGATTTTGCAAGATTGATAAGGCAGTCATGTATTGAATCGTGTGTCCATTCCTCAAGATTTTCGAGTGCAGCAATGGCGGCATTTAATATAGGTGCTGAATTTTCAAGGGTCGTTTTGCTTTTTTTGTTTACAAATAGTTCCTTATCGTATTCCGGCTGTGTTTCAAAAAACTCTATTTTTTCGGGTATTTGTGAAAGCACGGTCGTTCTTTGCTGTAATATTGATGCAACCTTTATCGGGTCAAATTCCTTTGTTTTTATTGCTTTTTTAAAATAGGGCATAGCGATTTCGGCGAATTTTTCCACGCTCATAGCCTTAATATATTCTCCGTTAAACCACTCCAGTTTGTCATAGTCGAATATTGACGGGGACTTGCTTATGCCGTCAATCGAGAAGTTTTCGATAAGCTCTTCAATGGTGAACATTTCCCTGTTATCTTTTGGCGCCCAGCCAAGGAGTGCGATATAGTTGATTATTGCTTCCGGCAGGAATCCGACTTTTACAAGATCCTCAAAACCGGTAGCACCGTGACGTTTTGACAGCTTTGATACAGAGCCGTCGTCATTTTTACCCATAATAAGCGGAAGATGTATATATGTCGGAATATCCCAGCCGAATGATTCATACAGAAGATTGTACTTTGGAGTGGAGGAAAGATATTCGCTTCCGCGTACAACGTGGGTTATGTTCATTGTATGGTCGTCTATAACATTCGCAAAATTATATGTTGGATAGCCGTCGGCTTTAATAAGAATTTGATCCTGAAGTTCGGAGTTGTCAACGGATATTGTACCGTAAACTGCATCTTCAAAGACCGTTGTTCCCTCCAAAGGCATTTTTTGCCGTATAACATAAGGTACGCCTGAGTCGAGCTTCTGCTGTACCTCCTCTTTAGAAAGGTTACGGCAGTGCCTATCATAGCCTGAGCCTATATCGTCCGAATTTTCACGCATTGAATCAAGGCGTTCTTTTGAGCAGAAACAGTAATATGCTTTGTCACTGTCAATAAGCTGTTTTGCGTAAGGCATATATATATCCTTGCGTTCGCTTTGAACATAAGGACCGTAATCTCCGCCTATGTCGGGTCCTTCATCGTGTATAATACGGGCTTTTTTCAGCGTTTCGTAAATTACGTCAACAGCGCCTTCCATTTTGCGCTCTTGGTCGGTATCTTCTATGCGAAGTACAAACGTACCGCCCAAAGATTTTGCAATAAGGTATTCATAAAGCGCTGTTCTAAGGTTCCCAACGTGCATAAATCCCGTAGGACTGGGAGCAAATCTTGTTCTTATTATTTTATCAGTCATTTTCATTTCCGTCCTTTTTTATTTTTTAAATAATCGGATAAACTGTTTTTATTATACCAAATTTAAAAATATATTCAACTGAAAAAGCAAAAAACTTGGACATATCATCGGCATATATGTACAAACGGCAAAAATATTAAATCTTTATATATTGCTTATTGACATAATTTTTATGAAATTATATAATATACACAAATTACATAAACGAAAAAGGGGAATATTATGAGCGCTATCCAAGAGCTTATTGTTAAATACGGCAAAACAAACGACAAGACATATTTTGACAGAATAATATACAAAATCAGAACGGAGCCGAAAATATGGACTGTATATTCGCCCGTTACCAAAAATCATTATTTGGACTATGTTAAGGGTGCGCCGACAGCATTTATATTTTCGGAATACGATTTCTGTGAGGATTTTAAAAAGTACCTTGGCGCTTCAAATATAAAAACTCAGACCGAGGAGTGCGTTCTTAACGACAGAGAATCAATGTTCAGCGATATGTACCGAAGCGGCATAGAGCTTGTCGTCGTAGATAACGGCAGAACTTTTTTGTATGTAAATCTGTCGGACATATATGCGGAACCCGATTATTCTCAATTGCCAACGGAAGAACGTCCGATTTCAAATCCCGAGTTGGTGCGGGACGCCGACAGATTTTTCCAGCTTTTCGATTCGGGTAAAAACGGAAAAAATATTGAAAGTCTTATGATGAAAGACATATATAACGGAAAATATCTTTTACCTATTATTTCCGATAAAAATTTAAACGGTACGAAGGAACTGCATAAAGTTTGTACCGGAGAAGGTCAAATGCTTAACATACCCGCCTTGATTATGAAAAACGGTCAAAACTATATTCCCGTTTTTACGGATTGGATAGAACTGAAACGTTTTGACGGGGAAAAAATATGCGACGGTAATGTTATAACATTCAAAGACATAGAATATTTTTGCGAGTCGGGAGCAAGAGTTTCAATTAATCCTTTTGGATTTAATATGATTATTGACAAAAACGTAATACCGTCTATAAAAAGAGCGGCGGATATTGAAAACGACGGCATCATACTGTTTGAGCTTGAATCCGTTCCCGGAGAAATGATCTCGGAACTTACAAGGTTGTTTGACGCTTCGGGAGCCGTTAAAAGGGCATATATGAGGGGTATACGCCAAAACGGCGTTTCGGGTTACCTTATAATTGCCGATGTTGAACAGGGCAGAGAGGGAACACTTTCGGCGGTTCCGGAAAAAACGGCTCCTTATGCCGGAAATGTTCCGATAACAATTGTAAAATATGACAGTGCATTTGGTGCGCAGACGGCAGCCGGAAGTTATCCTTTTTATGAAAATATAAAAATATGAATAACGAAAAAAGACGTGTCGGTAAATGACACGCCTTTTTTGTCAGTCCTCTGTTTGCTTTCCGAGAAATGCGGCGGCGGCTTGCATCAGTTTGTTTTCAATCTCCGTCGGCATGGTATTGCTTTCGTTAAACAGCATAATAACGGATCCGGTTACGTCGCCTGCGGAAATAATCGGATAGAATACAGCGGCACTGCGATCAATACCTTCGACCGGAAATATCTTGTCAACGCCCCCGCTGCTTGCCAAAAAGCTTCGGCGGTTCTGTATATAATCTTCAAGCGTCGGGGTTATTCTTCGTTCAAGAACTTCTTTTTTCGATATGCCGGAAGCTGCCACAATATGGTCATTATCGCTTATAAGAATGGGGCATTTTGAAATTTTACCGAGGACCTCCGCATACTGTTCGGCAAAGCTGGACAGCTCTCCAATCGGCGAATACTTTTTAAATATTACTTCTCCGTTGGCTTCGGTATATATTTCAAGCGGGTCACCCTCACGAATACGGAGCGTGCGGCGTATTTCTTTTGGAATAACAACTCTGCCCAAGTCGTCTATTCTTCGTACAATTCCTGTTGCTTTCATAATATATTTAATCTCCTTTTAAAATCGTTTTTTGTTTTTATTTTCTGTATTTTTCGGAGAATTATACTATTTTTTTGCGATTGCTGTTTAAATTTCTTTAAGCCCCGTTTTTATAAAATATTTGTTGAAATTCAGAAATTATTATTCACAATTTATAATTATTTTAAATTTGCAAAACACAAAAAACGACCGGCTGTGTAAAAACAACCGGTCGTCTTGATTAAGTATTTAAAAATTTAATTTTCGGCAAAATCAGTTCTTTGCACCAGCTTTTTTGTCATAACTACAAAAACACCGAATAATACAAGTACAACTGCTACAAGAGCGTCTAATTATATGATTTACGAGTTTACCTTTGCAAGACGAGAACGAAGTGTCTGAATAAACTCCCTCTTTTAACGATTTCAGAAATATTCTCAAATACTTCTGACAGCAGGAAAAATTTTTCATCGGTACATACAGTTAAACAGGTTGTTTCTGCAATTTTTTCTGAAAGAATCCGTGTTTCCTCACTCCAACATTTTTTAAGCCGTAATCCTACTCATCATAAGTTACCATTCTTTTGCTGAGTGACTTACGGATTTTTTCTGTAATCATTTCTTTTTCCTACCTTTTGAGTACAGGACTTTGATTGCTATCGGGGAATATTGTTGCGATTTTACCGTTTGTTCTTATAATATCAACTCAAACGCCATTATATACGCCATAAATCTTTACAGTATTACTATTTAGGCGATATTTTAGATAGCGTAATAGAATGAGTATTTATAACTCATTTATTGATATTAAACAATATATTCAAATATATTCGTAATAGAATTATACATTAAGTAGAATTTGTTTCAAAATATTGATAAATCATTAATTGTATGATATAATTAATAAAAATTCACCTTTACCTTTTAGGTAAAAGTGATATGTAATATTTTTTTCAGAAAGGAAAGTGTTGAGTATGACTGGTGTAAAAAAAATAATAAATCCGGGCAAACGCTTGCTTTCTGAGATAGCAAAACGAGGTATGACGCAATCGGAACTTGCTATTCGTACCGGTGTGTCTTCTAAGCACATTTCAACAATTGTTAATGGCAACAAGGAAATATCTGTTTCGTTTGCTCGAAAACTCGATATAGCTCTCGGCGATAAAAGCGGAACATGGGCTGCTTATCAGACTGAATATGATGCTTATATGGCTGAAATAGAAGAAAAGAATGGTATTACTGAGGAAGAAACAGCAATATTCAAAAGAATGAAAGACATTGTTGATTATTTAATCGGTATGAATATCATGCATAACAATTGCAATATTCCTGAAAAAATTATTCAGCTTCGCAAAATTTTATGTGTTACCAGTTTGACAGTTATTCCAAAAATCACATATAATGCCGCTTATCGTGCGCAAATCAAAACCAGTACGAACATCGACCCATATATCTTGTTTGCATGGCAAAGATTATGTGAGATACAAACGGAAGAAGCAAAAATAGATAATTCTTTTGACAGCAAGAAACTTGATGACAGCATACCGAAAATTAAAAAGCAGATGTTTGAACAAGATCCAAATATGATGGTTGAGAATCTCAAGACCATTTTTGCAGAATGTGGTGTAGCTTTTGATGTTGTTCATCATTTCCGTGGTGCGCCTGTTCAGGGATTCATCAAGAAATCAGATAACGGCAGAGTTATCCTCTGTTTAACTATCCGTGGCAAGGCGGCTGACAGATTTTGGTTCAGTTTGTTTCACGAGGTTGGTCATTTGTTAAATGGCGATTTAAGCACTCGTTTTGTTGATTTTGATACGGTACGGTCTGAAATGGAAGATAATGCCGATTCTTTTGCCCGTGACACACTTATCAATCCGGAGCACTATAAGAAGATGCTCGAAACAGGCAATTACCACGATTTAGCGTATATTAAACGATTTGCTGAGTATGAAGGTGTTCCGCACTGGGTAGTTATCGGAAGATTGCACAGAGATGAATGGCTTGACTGGAGTTATTTTGCCCATGAGATACCAAAATTCGAGTGGGTTGATGACTAAAAACACAATATATAGCATTAAAATACTTGACAAACACTACATATTGTAGTATGATATAACTCAGAATGTTATAGAAAGGTGGTGTTGCCTTTGAAAGTTTCAAAGAAAAATAAAAAGCTGTGCTGACTGTTGGCGCAATCAACACAGCCCTTAATCCGAATATCTCTACTCGAACCATCGCAAGTTCATTATAACAGATATTCGGGTCAGGTGTCAATAGGTTAGGATGTTTTTTGGTCATATTGCACAATATTACATATATGATTTTGCGTAATGTTTGCAGACAATTTTTCCTTTCTCTGTTGACATTTCTGCTACCTATATCAATTAGCGTTGATTGGGATAGCGGTGTCCGCATTATGTCTCCGAATATCTTTACCGGAACCATCGCAAGTAATAGGAAAGATACCTCGGAGACATATCACCATGGGATAACTATATCCCCCGATATATACCAAGGAGGTATTTCTGTTAAATGAATACAAAAAAGCGTAAAGCCGTTATTGATGACGGTATGAACCCTGAGCTTGTAAATGGTGCTGATTTTGATGGATATTATGGTATTCCAATAATTAAAAAGCCAAAAGAAATTATTATTCCTAAACGTATCGTTCCGTTTTCTAGGCTCAGCAAGGCAAATGCATTTGAAGATGCTATCGCCACATATGAAATGGATCAGGAGTTTTCTGACTTATTGATCCACCCAGATGATTATGTCAAAGATTTGAAAAAGCATATTTTCATAAGTCTTGACTGTTCACTGTATCGTAATGCTCCTTATTCGGTTCAGGTTACCAATGTTTATCGCAGTAGAGCTGTCGGAAGTTACTATCAGCGCAAAGGTGTGTATGTAATACCACAAATTCGCTGGGGTAACAGCTTAACTTATACCACTGAGGTTTTCCCTGAAAAGGTGGCCTTTCTCGGTGTGGAAAAGCATAGCATTGTAGCTATTGGTACTTATGGTTGTTCCCAGACGAAAGATGATAAGTACTATTTGAAAGCTGGACTTGAAGCTATGCTTGAAACACTTGAGCCTGTTGTAGTTTTGGTGTATGGCTCTATGAATAAGTCTATATTTGGCGACTATTTCAATACAACAGAATTCGTTCACTATCCTGACTGGGCTACAAATGCTCATATAAGGAGGTGATTGTTGATGGGAAGTGGTAGAAACGGACCTTATGGTAACAACTGTGGTAGCGGTTCTCAACCCTACGCACCTATATATCATGTTGTTGGTGAAATGATGGACAGAGATAGACAAAATCACAACATTTATGATTCAAAAACAGGATATTTTACAAATCCTTTTGCTGTTTCCATTCAAGATTCTATAAAAAATGGACAAATTCAAATGGACAATCACAGTGCTCATGGCACATACACCTATGTTGTAAACGAAAATGGTGATGTTGTGTTTGGCAAAAGATTTAATCCTAATAGTTCACATAGTAGAGCACCACATCCTACGCTTATTGGAGGAAAAGATCCACAAGTTCAGTGTGCTGGAATGATACGAATTGAAAAAGGGCGTATTGTTTGGTATAATAATGATAGTGGACATTTCAGACCTAATGAAAAGTCTCTTGTAATCGTAGATTCAGCAATGGAAAAACTGAGAAAGATACACCCTGAGATATTTGCTAAAAACTACAAAGGAGGTAGTAGAATATGAATAAACAGCTTGATTCTATTACATGTGAGCTTTTTGGTCACAATGCCATAGAGGTGCTTGATGGTGGAGATGAAACCGATGCACTTTATGATGCTCTCATAGAAAAAGCCCATAACGCAATTGATGTATACGGTTGGGACAGAATATTTGAAAGCTGGTGCAGTTTTATGTATGAAAACTGCCATACAGTTGAAGAAGCACTTAGCTTTGCCACTTGGTTTGAAATTTATGGAGGGCATAATCATAAGATTGCAGAACCGTATAAATTTCTTGCTTACCTTTATGATATTTTTGACCTTGATCCTGTTAAGTATAACGCACAGATAATGGATGATGTTTCATACGGACTTCTTGAAGCATCAGGAATAAAGGAAAATCTGTGGTCAGATGACAGTTACACAACTGAAACTGACCCTGAATTAATTAAGGCTGTCGAAGCTCTCAGAAAAACAAGAGAATAATGGATTACGCAAGTAAAACAAGAAATCCCCTTTCTTTTTAGTAAGGGGATTTTCCATATAAAAATATTATGTAGGAATACGCAGTCTTTCGGCAACATCTCTTATAGCGTTGCAGAATATGTAATCGGGTGTCAATGATGTTAGTGACGGGTCACTCCCACGGATACGGAACGTGCGGCGTATTTTTTCCGATGGCTGTTTAAATTTCTTTAAGCCCCGTTTTTTATAAAATATTCGTTGAAGTTCCGAGATTATTCTTCACGATTTATAGCTATTTTTCAATGGGTATCAAAGAAAGAATGGAAACGAGCAATCGACGCACGAAAAAAAGGTACTGCAACCAAAGAGCAGAAGGAGATGTTAGATAATGGACATTGGAAGGCTTAAAAACAATACAGAATTTTATGATGGTTTTGAAGATGAGCCTGAGATCGAGCTGTATTTAAGCGAATCACCGGATTTTATTATTCATATCTGGGACGGATATTTTCTTGACATTTTTGGTTCACCTGCGATGGACGGAAAAGGGTGGAATGGTTTCACACGTGATTATAATCAGATGGAACGAACATACGAAAAGCAGGGGGTTAAGTTAGATACGGAGGAATATCTCAACGATCTCTTTATATATAAAAATAAAGACTTTGAGTATGATGAAACCATTGAGTGTTATAATCTGTTATATGCTTTCTTAGAATATGCAAAGTCAAACAATAAAACTGTGATTGTTAATTGGTGGTAATTTGTAAAGTTGCTAAAAAGATTAAGGCAGCACTGTATATATGTCTGCGGAATGAACCACGATCTTTCAAACGCCTTTGTGCGGTGTTGCCTTAAAGCAAATAGTATCACATTGCCGGAAATAGAAGATGTTCCGAAATATGAGTGGGATGATACACATGGTTGGGGGCAACCGTTTGATGGCAGATACCTCTCAATCATCTTAAAGTGATCAAAATGCGGAGTGATGATACCATTTCGGCACTCCTGCATTATAGCGTTCTTTTACTCAATATTAAAAAGATCGGCAAGGGGATTTCCTGTATGAAAATGATGATGGAGAAATGAGTATTTCATGGGATTTGAAGTAGGTGAGCAAACCCACGATCTTAAAAGGAGGTTACGGCTTTGTTAAAGAAAATACGGCTTTTGCTTGAATATGGCTGTTATCCCGTCTGGCTGTATGATGAAACCGGCGATGTTATTGATACATTGCTGCCGGAGGAGCTGCGCGGTGACAGCGCATTAGACTCAAAATTTGATGACCTTCAGGCGAGATACGATTCGTTGTTTATAGATAATCCGCATGAGTTTTCGTTTGTCGGTTTCAAAAGTGAAGCGGAACGCAAAAAATTTATTTCAGATTGGGAAGCTGCTGTTCATGATCTTGTAAAAAAAATCAATGGGAAATATGTTATTCAAAATGATGTCAAGGTAGATAAGATTTGAATTATGTGGGGGAAGGAACAACACCGGCTGGAAATACTGAGGAGATGATTTTATGGCAATAGATAGCCTTAAAAATGTATCGGTTTTAGGCAGAGTTGCATATTCGATTATGTGCTTTGAAAAGTATGTGGTCACTGTTTATACCAATGTTGATTTTTCTCTTGTTGCCGAGGTAATGTGGAGTATCATTGAAGGAGATTAGCAAGGGGATTTCTTGTATGAAAATATTATGTAGGAATACGCAGTCTTTCGGCAACATCTCTTATAGCGTTGCAGAATATGTAATCGGGTGTCGATGATGTCAGTGACGGGTCACTCCCACGGATACGGAGAGTGCGGCGTATTTTTTGCGATTGCTGTTTAAATTTCTTTAAGCCCCGTTTTTTATAAAATATTCGTTGAAGTTCCGGAATTATTATTCACAATTTATAGTTATTTTAAAATTACAAAACACAAAAAACGGCCGGCTGTGTAAAAACAACCGGTCGTCTTAATTAAGTATTTAAAAATTTAATTTTCGGCAAAATCAGTTCTTTGCAGAAGCCTTTTTTGTCATAACTACAGAAACACCGAGTGATGCAAGTACAACTGCTACAAGAGCAACTGCAGATGTTGCGTCACCTGTTGCAGGTGTTGAAGTATCGCTTGTTGCTGCCGGAGCCGTAGATGTTGCGGGAGCAGTCGATGTTGTTGTGGTTGTTGTAGAAGTTGTTGCTGCGGGTGTCGAAGTTGCAGCGTCGGTTGTTGAAGTTGTTGTGTCAGCCGCAGAAACGGTTGCATCGGGTGTTGACTCTGCAGGAGCTTCGGCAGCCGATGCCTCAACGCTGTATGTTATAGGGATAAGCTGGTAGTCAACGGGCGTATTAGCATCAACACCGGTGCTGTCTGAATTCGCAATTGCATCAGGTGCGTTCTTTGTGGTATCGAGCTTAACCGTGATGTTTACTTTTTGTCCTTCCTGAACCTCTGCACAGCAGTTTGTCTGGCTGTTGAATGTACGAACGTAGTCCGGTTCGTATTCGCCCCAGCTGTCTCCCCAATCACCGTCAAGACGAACCTTGAAGCAAATGCCTTTTTTGCCTGTGGGAACCTGGTTGCCGTGGCCGTCGTCTTTGGTATGGTCAACAACCATATCTCCGGTTACGTTGTCGATGGAGATAACGCCCTCAAAAATACCGTCGCCGTCGCTGTCGGTAAGGGGTACGTCTGCCTGGCCGTCGAGACCCCAGTTATTGAAGCTGCCGGTAACACCTACCGAATGACTCTTAATTTCATCGACATTAGCGATGGCGCTTGCACTCATAGAAGCTGTAGCTGCAATCGAACCTACAAGAGCGGCGGAAAGAGCAACCGCAAAAATTTTTGACTTATTCATAACAATAAATCCTCCTAAAAAAAATTTGAAACACAACACACAAGGTTTCATTAAAACGATTATACTCTCTTATAGGGGAAAAATCAAGCCTATTTTCGTAATTTTTAAAATTCGGTTCGGTAAATTAAGGAAAAATTTGATTATAGAAAAATATATAAAACGATTACTTAAAATAATAAAATAATATTAAAAATGTATTGTTTAAACCGATTTATATTATAAGCTAAATATATTTTGAACGGTAAAAAATTGTGCAGTAAAAATTCGGGAGCAATAAAAAATTGCAATAAATAAAAAATGTATCGTGTATAATGCGGTAGGATGTGGGTACAATATTAGTGCCGCGTTAATAAAGGCAGGAAGGAGAAGATAATAATGGATAGACCTAATAAAAGTATTCAATGCAGTGTGGAGCAGTGTGCTCACCATTGCTCGGACTGCGATTATTGCTCGCTTGATACCGTAAAAATCGGAACACACGAATGTGACCCGAGTGTTGAGCAGTGTACCGACTGTCTTTCATTTGATGCGAAATATTAAAAATTGACGGACAGAAGTAAAAAGACGGGCGGGAACTTCTTTTGTATGAGGTTTCCGTCCGTTTGTTTTTACCAACCAAACATTGTTTTTACAAATGACATTACCCAGTCGGTAAGGTATACAACTCCCGCAAGAATCAGCAGGAAACCCAAAGCGGACAAAAGTCTGACCCAAAATTGTTTTCTTGGCGTCATCTCTTCGGAGTCGGCTTTTTCCTTTGCCTCTTTCAATCTGTCGGAATCTTCTTGGCTTAAATTGAGCGGCGTATCCTCGTCTGCGGCTCCTATGCCGATAAGGACATTTAATGCTTCCTCAAAATCGCACAGTGAAACATAAACGGTGCAGTTTTCGGGAGGAGCGGAGTTTAGTATTTGAAGCCCCGTGTCGTGCTTTGTCTGTATAACGGAAGAGGCTATGCCCGCATCGTCAAGCGCGGCGCGTATTCGTTCCAGTTCAAAACCGTTTGCCGTTTTTATTGCCGCCGGCGAAAACGGGTTGGGGTCGGCAATCAGCTTTTTACCGCACATAGTACAGCGTTCGGAGGCGCTGTCGGCGTATATTTTTTTGCATTTGGCGCAGTACTTCATAAAACGACCTCGTTTGTTTTTATTGTTACGGTATATTATATAAATATTGTAAAACAATGTCAAATCTCAGCCGAACAGTATAAGGTAAACGGTGTAAAAATAAAAAACAAAAGCAAGTTTAAAAAAGAGGTAAATTTATTTATAAATCGTATGATAAAGTACATAATAAACCTTTTATTAAAATAGGCAGTTTGCACAATTATTTTTTTAATTTTTTTTAAATTCAAAAAATTTAAAAAATTTGATTGTCAAAATTACCAAATTGTCTTTATTTATAAGAATAATATACAAATAAAAAACAATATATTTTGCTTGATTTTTTTAACGGTTGGTTGTATAATCAAAAAAGGTAAAGCCTAATTTTAAGGGGCTTTATAATACAAATTTTTTTTAGGAGGAAAAATACAATGCAGACAAAAAAATTAATCGGTATTGCTCTTGCGGCTGCTCTTGTAGGTACAATGGGCGCCGTTGCTGCAACATCGGCATCGGCTGTTGACGTTCTGGATACAAATCCGGATCTTCACGAGCACAAGGTCGGCATCGTCGGCAGTTTTAACGAATGGACAGACGATGTTGCGGAAATGACGGATGAAGACGGTGACGGTGTATTTATCGGTGATGTTTCAAATGTTGCCGCAGGTACATACCAGTTTAAGGTTCGTCTTGACGGAGCATGGGATTACAGCTGGGGCGAGTACGAGGCAGATTATGAACGTACATTTAACAGCCAGACCAACTGCTCCATTACATTGGATACAGAGTCAAGAGTTTTCGTTGCAATCGACACAAACGGCGCTGACGGTAACGTTTGGCCGGTAAGCTATGTTGCTATTCCAAATACACCTGAAGAAATTGACACAACAAACACAAAGTACGGTGTTGTAGGCACGATTAACGAATGGTCAGCACCTGACGTTCCTATGTTTGAGGCTGCCAATGGTCACTATGTTGCAACTCTCGGCGATTTGCCCGCAGATGCAGCGTTCAAGGTTCGTGATTTTAATGACACCGAGTGGATAAACAGCTGGGGTGCTTATGAGGTTGATTATGACCGTACATTCAACAGCCAGACAGATATTGCCCCCGGAGTAGAAGCTAAAGACGTTGTTGTTTATTTTGACACAGCTTGCAATGACGACTTCAATCTGTTCCCCATCTCTTACAGCTATATAGATGCTGACGGCAATAAGCAGTTTGTATATACCGGTCCCGAAAAGCCAGAGGAATCTTCAGCAGACGAGTCTTCGGCAGATGAGTCTTCAGCAGGTGAGCCTTCAGCAGACGAGTCTTCGGCAGGTGAGCCGTCGGCTGATGAGTCTACAACCGATACACCCGAATATTACGAGTCGCTTATTACAGACTATATATACTTTGACAACTCACAGACAAAGTGGGATACTGTTAAGGCATATTGGTGGAACTC